>NZ_JBFRJM010000061.1:0-74608 GCF_041468865.1 Vibrio sp. 10N.286.52.C3
CAAAGTGTGCTCGCGCCCTGTTCCCAGAATGAAGATAGGAAAGTATGATTCGGCATGAAAACGGTAGTTTGTGTATGATTTTTGTTTGGCGACTAAACCATATCACTTACTACCGTTTTTGTTTTTAGTTCCCGCTAATCCGCGATGAACCTTTTTATTTACTTAGCGTTTTATGTAGCTAAGCTTAGACTTTCTTGAAGATGATAGAGGTGTTGATTCCACCAAAAGCAAAGTTGTTGCTCATCAAGTATTCAACATCCAATTCGCGACCTGAGCCCGTGATGTAATCGAGCTTGCCGCACTGTTCATCGACATTCTTAAGGTTTAGGGTTGGGCTGAACCAACCGCTATGCATCATCTCTAGGCTGAGCCACGCTTCAATTGCACCACATGCACCAAGCGTATGGCCAAAGTAACTCTTAAGAGAGCTGATTGGTACTTCACCAAAGATATTCGCTGTCGCGTTACTCTCTGCAATATCACCTTTTTCAGTCGCAGTACCGTGCGCAGAAACATAGCCAATCTTCTCAGCTGGAAGTTGTGCGTCTCTCAATGCTTTCTCCATACAGATTTGCATGGTTTCCATCTGAGGTTGAGTCACATGAGCCGCATCACAGTTGCTCGCAAAACCTATGATTTCTGCGTAGATCTTTGCGCCACGAGCAACAGCATGTTCGTACTCTTCAAGGATCAGGGTTCCAGCGCCTTCGCCGATAACCAAGCCATCACGCTCGCTGTCGTATGGGCTAGGGGATTTCTTGGGTGTGTCGTTTTTTAAACTGGTAGCGAAAAGGGTATCGAAAACGGCAGACTCAGTTGGGCATAACTCTTCACCACCACCGGCAACCATTACGGTTTGGTAACCATGCTTGATCGCTTCATAGGCGTAACCAATGGCTTGGCTTCCTGAAGTACAGGCGCTGCTGGTGGGAATCACGCGGCCACGCAGACCAAAGAACAGACCTACGTTTACCGCGGCTGTGTGTGGCATCATTTGAACGTAAGTGGTTGCTGTGATTGCTCGTGTCGACTTCTCGTTCAGCATTACTCCGAAAGCACCAACCGCATCGGTACTGCCAGTTGAAGAGCCGTAAGCGATACCAGTTTCGCCATTGGTCAATACATCGTGACCAATTAAGCCGGCTTGCTCCAATGCATTCTCAGTCGCAACGGTAGCTAGGCGTGATACACGGCCCATGCCACGCACTTGCTTACGCTTGTAGTGTTTAGGCAGTTGGAAGTCATCAATAGGCGCGGCAAGTTTTGTGTTGAGACCATCATATTGCTCGAAGCTTGGCATATATTGAGTCGCATTTTCACAGGCCTTTAGCTTAGGCTCTATCTGTTGCCAGTCGTTACCAAAAGCAGTAACACCAGACATTCCAGTTACAACAACGCGGCGGGTCATACTAAGCCTCCATTTACTGAAATCACTTGGCGAGTTACGTAGCCTGCAATATCAGACATTAGGTAGCTGACTAGGCCGGCTACTTCTTCCGGCTCACCCATACGGCGCAGTGGTACTTGAGGAAGTGCATGATCTTTCACGTGCTCGTCAACCATACCTGTGTCAATTAAGCCAGGAGCGACACAGTTTACCGTGATCTTGCGTTTTGCGAGTTCTAGAGCAAGAGACTTAGTTGCGCCAATCACCCCCGCTTTTGCTGCAGCATAGTTAGTTTGACCACGGTTACCCATAATGCCGGATACCGACGCTAGAGTGACGATACGGCCACCTTTACGCTTTTGAACCATAGGCATTACACAAGGGTGAAGTACGTTGTAGAAGCTATCTAGGTTGGTATGGATCACACCATCCCACTCTTCTTCCGTCATCGCGGGGAATGCAGTGTCACGAGTAATGCCCGCGTTGTTCACTACACCATAGTAAGCACCATGTTCAGCGATATCAGACTCAAGCTTTTCGCGACACTCGCTTCGTTTGCTGATATCAAATTGAATAAGACGTCCAGCGCCACCCAGTTCGGTGATCGACTTTAGCGTCTCTTCAGCACCTTGCTTGTCACCCATGTAATGAACGGCGATTTCAAACCCGTCTTTCGCGAGTTGAATAGCGATCGCTTTACCAATACCTTTACTGGCACCAGTGACTAAAACCTGACGGCTCATGATGGGCTCCTAGTTTTCATTTCTTGTAATTTTTGTTCGGTCGGCACGTAGACGTTGAGTTGGCATTGAGCCACTAACTCACCTCGGTCTTCGACTCTTGCGGTAAACACAGCCATACCGCTGTCTTCCATCATCTGTTCGGCGTAGATATCAAGGGTCTGACCTTGAGTAAACTCATCACACAGTGATTTATAGCGACGAGAGCCGAGTAAGAATCCGATTGGGGGCGTGGTGCCGTTTTTAAGTGCGTGATATCCAGACCATGCCGCTACAGACTGCGCCATAAACTCGATTCCAACATATGCTGGTACCGTTTGAGATTCGGCGTCAAAGAACAGATTATGGTCACCAATATCGACCTGACAGTGGATCGACAACGCCTCTACGCTGATAGCACGATCGATTAATATCATCGGATCATCGTGAGGGAGAAGTTGGTCTACAGAAGGGATATCAGTCATTTACTACACCAAAAATCAGGCTAATGTTGTTGCCACCAAAAGCAAACGAGTTGCTTAAGATGTTCTTTGCTTTAAGTTTCTGTGAACAGTTTACCAAATCAATCTCAATATCTTCAGCTTTATCCTGACATTTTTGTAAGGGAAGCGGTAAGTCATATTTCAAAATATGCCACGCAATTGCAGCCTCAATCGCACTTGCTGCGCCTAGAGTATGCCCGGTCAGCGGTTTGGTAGAACTGACGGGAACCTTGTTTGCAAAAATACGATGAATGGCTTTACTTTCCATCGAGTCATTGAGTGGCGTTGCTGTACCATGTGCATTGATATAACCAATGTCTTCTGCGTTTAACTGTGCAGAATGTAACGCTTTTTTCATTGCTTGTTCAGCACCATTGCCTTCAGGGTGAGGCGCTGAAATGTGGTGTGCATCAGAGCTGTCCCCACAGCCCAATAAGGCAATGTTTGACGTGTCTTGTGCTGCATTAACACCGGCTAACTTTGTTTTGCTGAGCAACATAAATGCCGCTGCTTCTCCTATGTTGATACCTTCTCGGGTTGCACTAAATGGCTTACAATGTGTTGTTGAGAGTGCTTCAAGACCGTGGAAACCATTGAGTGTCAGCTTACACAATGTATCCACACCACCCACTAACACGGCATCAGCCATACCTGAATCTAATAAGCGCTGGGCGGTCAGAAATACGCGGCCACTGGATGAGCAAGCCGTAGATATGACGTAGTTTGGCCCCGTTAATGCGCAATACTGGCTAACGAACTCTGAGGTATCACCAAGCTCTTGTTTTGAGTAATGGTAATCTGCTGGAAACTCGCCGTTTGCCAATTTTTGTTTGAAGACTGCTTCACCATCGGAGATCCCAGATGTGCTGGTGCCAATAACAACAGCAATTCTATCTGCGCCAAACTGAGATTTGGCTTGCTCGATAGAATCTTCAATTTGGTGAAGAGCCGACAGCGCCAGTTGATTGTTGCGAGTGGCGTATTGCGTAAGATCTGAAGGAATCGGTGGTAGTTCACCCGCGATCTGACCAACGACAGTGTGTTTACCATCGTTCAGCATATCGTGCACTTCGACCATATTTGATTCACGCTCGTCTTTTAGACAGCCATGAATATCGGCAATCTCTGAGCCTAGCGCTGAGTGGAAACCACAGTCTTGGATGTAAATAGGCATAGTGTTCAACTCTTACTTGGATTGTCGACAATCGTTGAGTTCAACGTTTGTATGGTGATGTTGTAGCCCAGGGTCAAATGTTTGAAAACAATGTCGCCTGCCGTTTTGTGTGTACCAGGATCTGTTTGGTAATCAATTTGAATGATTGCCTGTTGGTTTTCATCAAATACGGTTCTTGTTTTGTCGGTATCGACTAGGTGCCAACCTATGCTTTGTAAAGGCTGAGCCCATGCTTCAGCCGGCCATAAGGTAAGCATTAAATTAAATAGCACCTGTTCAGGTTGTGGCAAAGTTGCGCCAAGCCCAGACAAAACCTGCGTATCAATTACTTGATTCTGGTATTGCAGCGATAGAATGCGAGTACCCCAAGAGGAGAACCCCGCCAAAACCACTTTACCTGGTGTGACTTCGACTTGAACCGGAAGCTGCTGTGTATCATTTTCCCACGTAGCGCTAATCAACTGACTGGCTGTTAATGAGTATCCCAGTTCAGCTGGCAGTGGTAGTGCTAGATCGGTGTCTTGATCGATAGACACGCTCGCACCACTTGGCTGCTGAGAAACCATCGAGCAGGCACTCATTAGAATGCCCACTAGTATGGCGAAGGTTACCTTTAATGTCTGGATCATCTAAAAGCCTCTCGAGTAATTGGTCCTTCTACGTTTTTACTACTGTTGATCGCGAGTGGAGAAAGCAGCCAAGCGACAAAGATCCCTGTCAGAACCGTCACCCCGAAGCTATGAATAGCATGAGTCTGGCTCAGCGACAGTAAGCCGAATGAAAGTAGTGTTGTGAGACCTGACAAGGTGATCGCTAATAAGGTGCTCAGCGATTTCTTTTGCTCAGCAAAGAACAGGGTGTAGTCTATGCCAATCCCTAAAATCAGAATCAAACCAAGCAGGTTAAATAGGTTCAGTGTCGAGCCTAAAATGCCCGTGACCGCCAAACCTGCTACGCCTGCAATCAATGAAGGCAACAGCATTAACAGGCTTTGCTTCACACCATAGCGCCAGCCTAACAGCATGCCAATAGCTGCCAATGCTATCAATAACAGCTCGGTAATCTTGACGCGGTACTCAGCAAAAAGAGAGGAGATTTCATCCGCTTTATTGAGGTGTTTCACACCTTGCTTCTGAGCAAAATCTGACTCCAACCACTGTGAGAACAGCTCAGCATCAGTGACGTCTTTTATCAAAATGACCGACGCTGCTTGCCCGTCGATAGGTTTTAACCAAAGTGGTCGAACAGGCTCTGAGACTGGAGACTCCAAAAATCCAGATACCGTGATTGGTTCGAATTTTGGTAGTTCTGGAAACGTAGACCAACCGAGAGAGCTTTGTAATATATGGCTTTGTTGACTATAGAGTTGTTCAACCAACTGATAGTTATCATGCTGTTCTTGTTTGCTTAACAATTGTTGGTTGATGCTGCGATATCCGGAGATACCTTGGCTATCGACCAAAGAATCTAAGCTCGTGGTGATCTCAGCCAGTTTTTTTAGCAGTTTTTGGTCGCTCTTGGCGGTCACCAGCAGCATATTTTGACCGCTGCCTAATCCTGAGATATCAGTAATGGCTTGCTCTTGCTGTTTGAGTTGATCTGGCATCGCTTGAAGTTGACGAATATCGTCGTCGTAGCGAATTTGGCTGAGTGATATCAAACTAACGACAGTCACTATTAATGGTAAGCCAATTCTAAATTTTTGGTTGCTCCAGAGGCTTAACCAAGTATGCCAAAGCTTCGATAAGGGAAGAGGTCGTTCTTGGCTTGGTTTTGCCGCTAAAACCGGATACCAACACACCACACTGGCGTAAGCTGCGATCAGTCCAATCGACGAAAACAGAGCCAGTTGCTGCAAGCCTGGGAATGGCGCAACCAGTAGCCCTAAGTATCCGATTAAGCTGGTGATTAAACCTAGAGTGATGGCAATGAAAATATGCTTTAGGCCTTTATCGCTCTGCCAGTGGCTTCCTGCGGCCAAACGGTCAGTGAGATAGTGAAAAGAGTAATCGATGGATACGCCAATCAAGCTAGCGCCAAACACCAAGCTGAATAGATGCACCTTACCAAAGATAGCGACAGTGCTTGCCAGTGCAACCAATAATCCTGTACTGATTGAGAGTAAAGATAAGGCAAGTGGTAGCGCACTACGAAATGTCAGCCACACCAATAAAATAACGCCTGCCAATGAGCCCAAACCAATGGTACTGATTTCTGATTTCGCGCTTTCGGTACCGTAATTGGCGTAGAACACCACACCAGTATGCTGCACCTTGACGCCAAATTGTTTTTCGACCTCGCGCTCAATTGAATCAAGATCTGGAAGTTGTTCTTGAATCGCCAAGCTATAAGGTGAGTCCGCCAGAGTAGCCGTGACTAAAATATGAGTTTGCTCATTCGACTGGGCCGTGAGATAGCCCTCTTTCAGAACAAAGTTACTTGATTGGACGCCAATAGCACTGATGTAGTCGCGAAATAACAAGAATGGGTCGAGAGATAACTCTGCTGCAGTGACGCCTGAGAATGGATTGTACAGAGACTGAATGACATATTGAGCTCGCGAATCAGGCGAGTGTGTCAGCGTCTCTTTTTGTTGTTGGGTCAGCAGTTGAGATCGGTGACGAAAATAGAAATCGCTCCACTGGCTTTGAGTGCTGGCGTTGATTTTACCTTGAACTTGCTTAAACAGAGTTGGCTGACTTGAAAAAGTTCTTTGGTTGAGAGCTTTTTCAAAAGCGTCGGTCGCAACCATGGTTTGTTCGATATCGGGAGCGCTTATGATAAATACCACTTGCTCGCTCATCGAGCTGGATATCTGCTGAAAGGCTTGCTCTACCATTGGGTCTTGCTGGTTTTCGGGCAGTAACTTTAGAATGTTGCTTTCAATCGGTACCGACGAAGAAAAAGCGAATTGTTTGGTCAACAACCCGCTAAACAGCATTACAACAACAAGCCAAACAAGGGCAAGACTAGAGTTGGAATTGTTTCGCTTCAGCATCTGATAATACTTCCGGTAGATGGCTTAACTGACTGAATTCGATCACTGTGCTATCTCCACGAATCTCTTTCAACTCAATACGTTCAATATCGCTGTTGCCTTGCAGCGTGATAGCCTCAAACACCGCATTCATCGGTGCATTTTTGGGCTTTAGAGTCAGTGTCCATGCTTGTACATTTTCATCAGAGCTGGTGTTAGTTGCGGGCTCAAAATTGAGTGCGAACTGTTCCTGAAGTTTTTGCGTGTCCCCATGAAACACTGACAAGAAGATATGGCTGAAATAAAACGCCATTGGATTTTCTTTGTCGGTGATGATTTTTGCGGGTTGATCGGCAAACCTTTGGCTCAGTTTGTTATCGGTGAGCACTAAGTTCACGGGAAACGGAGTGGTTTGTGTCCAGAGTAAGCCACTTGATTTGTCTAACAGAAATGTACCTTGTGACGTTAAAGGCTGGGCGAACATCTCCATATTGCGTGTTTGAGTGAACTCACCACGCACAATACTATTTTCGCTGAGCACCGTCTGCAGCTCTGAAATAGAATTGACAGCAGCAGAGTTTTCTTTGGCGCTTACAAGGCCGCTTGCCATCATCGCAGTAAGTCCAATTAGCGCGATATTGATGTATTTGCGACTGCGTTTAAACAGATTCATGGTTCACCTGCTGTGGGTTAGAGGTTTGTGTTTGATGTTCAGTTGCTAGAGGTAAGCAACCAAATTGGTGCCAGTGTTCGACTTTGTCAGTAAACACTTTGGGTGAGGCAAAGCACATCTCTTGTTCTTCGATGGTGACGGCAACCTGCATGGTGTGAGCACGTGTCATTCGAGCACCGGTTAGAGCATCATGAATTTCATAATCGACGCGCAGGCGATTTTCCCACTCGGTGAGTTTCGCCGTTACCTTAATCTTGTGATTAAACGGTATCGCCTTAATGTATTTCACGCGGGTATCGATGATAGGCCACATGTAGCCAGAATCCTTCATCTCATGGTAGTTGTACTCAATCTTATCCATCATGATGCGCCTAACTTCTTCAAAGAATCGGAAGTAGTTGCCGTGATAGATCACGCCCATTGGGTCGGCATCTTGGAATGAGGTGATAAGCGTCACCTCAGATTGTAATGGGTGAAGGATTTCAGACATAAATCGCTCTCAACAATATTGCGTAAAGGGTTGGCTACTTTATGAGTAAAGTGACCAGTGCTGACTTTGAATACGAGCAATGAAGTGGCGTAGATCGCCTTCAAGTGGTCGATCTTCTACGATAAATTCAAACTCCTTAAGCACTTCGTCGCGAATGTGCTTGAGGTTCTCACTCATGTGGTGCTCATCAAGCTCATTGTGGCGCTTACGAAGTTCGAGTGCTTGTGTCCCCGCCAGTAGTGACGCTGCTGCCACTTGTTCGGTTAGCTCTAGAACGCGTAAACAGTCACGAGCTGCGATGGTGCCCATACTCACTTTATCTTGGTTGTGACACTCAGTTGAGCGAGAGAATACGCTTGCTGGCATGGTGTGTTTCAATGCTTCTGCTGTCCAAGCTGAAACGCCAATCTGTACTGCTTTAAAGCCGTGGTTGATTGGCTTACGTTCGCCTTCAGCACCCGTTAGGTTGAATGGCAAACCGTTGTTGAACTTGTAGTCCATCAGCTGAGCCATTTGACGGTCAAGCAGATCAGCAAGGTTCGCAACTGCAGTTTTTAACGTATCCATCGCCATTGCAATGTGTCCACCGTAGAAGTGTCCACCGTGCAGTACGCGCTCATTATCACCATCGATAATTGGGTTGTCGTTGGCACTGTTTAGCTCGTTCTCGATCATTTGGCGTAGCCAAGGCAGAGAGTCTTGAACCACGCCGATAACATGTGGAGCACAGCGCAGAGAGTAACGATCTTGGAGGCGATCACTGTTACGTGGCGGGCGATCCGCTTGCAGATCATCACGCAGCCATGCAGCAACTTGTTGTTGACCAGGATGAGGTTTGACTGCAAACAGCGCTTCATCGAAATGGAAGTCATTGCCGTGCATACCGACTGATACCATAGCGGTGATCTTAGTTGATAGCTGAGCTAGATATTCCGCACGCTTGTAAGCGATACAAGCTAATGCCGTCATTACAGACGTACCATTCATCAACGCCAAGCCTTCTTTTGGCTTAAGTTTGATAGGGCTAATTCCTAACTCTTTGTAGACGTCACTGGTTGGGCGCACTTCACCTTTGTAGATTACATCACGCTCACCAATCAGTGCTGCGGCTAAGTAAGACAGAGGTGTTAAGTCGCCACTGGCACCCACCGATCCTTCTTGAGGAATGCGTGGTGAGATGTCTTGGTTGATTAGGGTAACGATCTGGTTGAGTAGATCGTGAGTCACACCAGAGACACCTTGTGATAACGAACAAAGACGAGTTGCAAGGACTGCACGAGCTTGTTCGTGAGACAATATTTCACCTAAACCACAGCCGTGAAAACGTGTTAAATGCAGTGGTAGCTCGTCAACTAGGTTTGGCGGAATCGCAACCGTACATGAGTCACCGTAACCCGTCGTTACACCGTAAATCACACCTTCTTCTTTCAATAGGCGTTCTAAGAAAGCGACACCACGGTCGATCTTAGATGTGAATGCTTCACTTGTGTTCATCGAGGCTTTTGCGCCTTGTGAGATAGCGACAACATCCTCAATCGTGAGGCGCTCGGCACCAAAGGTGATGCTATTTGGATTCTTTTTCGTCATGGTGCTTGCTCAATGTCCAAAAATTAAAAAAGTTGTACCACTGAAGCGGTGCTTGCAGTGTGTAGTGCTGAAGTCGATTTGCGTATTTTTGCACGACTTGCTGTAAAGATTGTTCGCGAGCCTTTCTTGGTAGCTCGATCTTGTTGCTAAAATGCTCGAAATAGACATTAAAATGCGGCTTAGATTGTGAGTCGTCACGTAACCCAAACAGCAAAAATACGGGTGCTTTGAGAACCGAGGCTAACATAAATGGACCTTGAGGGAATGGAGCTTCCTTACCTAAGAACTCAGCCCATACTGAGCGGCTCTCTTTGCTGGTGGAAGTTCGATCGCCAACAATCACGATCCATTCGCCTTGCTCTAGTTTCTGTTGTAACAAGATAGCGGTATCAGGCCCCATCGATGTCACCTGAATCAGATTTAAATCAGACTGCGGGTTAACCGCTTTCATCACGGAATTAAAACGTTCGGCGTGTTCTGTAAAAACCAGGGCGTTGATTTTGATGTTCGAGTGTCTGCGACCTAAAGCTCGGCACAGCTCAATATTGCCAAGGTGAGATCCAAGGATTAGCACACCTTGTTGGTTTTCCACCATGCTTTCGAATTGGTCTTGGCCATGAATCGTCAGGTTATCTACCGAGAAATCGCCTTTCCATGCCGCTAACTTATCTAGCATGGTATGGCCAAACGAGAGCAGGTGGTTATAACTGGTTAATTCAGCGGGTAACTCAATATTCTGTTGTTCAGCGTATGCCTTAAGTTGAAATAGGTACTGTTCTGAGGCGTTTCGTGCACGTTTGCCCGTTAGATGGTAGTAACGCATCACACAGCGTAAAATAAGATTAAATACGCCTCGGCCTAACAAGGTATAAACAGCCAATAACAGTTTGATGCCCAGCACTGTGCCGCGTTCTTGAGTGCGGGACCAGTGTGGTTGTTCAGAAGCTTGCGGCTCTGAATCAGTCGATAAATTTGGGTTATTATCAGCTGAATCGGATTTGAAATGGCGAGCAATCAGTTTTGGTGCTCTTGGCAGCATGCTGAAGAATAGACGTGTATGCATCCAACTGATTTTGACGTTATCCCACAACGCATCGAAATGAGAGATGCCGTTCTCAGGATAGATAACGCGCGTTTCAACGAAGTCTATGTCGCAACCTTCCCAATACAGGCGAACCAAAATCTCGATATCGAAGTCCATTCTCGAACCAACATCGTACTTATTCAACACAGTTTGAGTTTGGTTGATAGGATACGCTCTAAAGCCACACATGCTGTCTTTAATTGATAAAGAAAGGGTTTCTATCCATACCCAGATATGTGTCGCGTAGCGCCCATAGAGCCTTGCTTTGGGTACGCTGTCGTCGTAGATTGGCTGGCCTGATATCAGACGTTGTGGCTTAGCTTGTGAGGCCTCAATCAATGTTGGCAAGGCTTCCAGGTCGTGTTGCCCATCAGCATCTATCTGAATAGCGTGGCTAAAGCCTAGTTGCTGCGCTTTTTTGATTCCGGCTTTTACTGCGCCGCCTTTACCTTGGTTCTGTTCAAGCGTCACCAAGGTTACGTTTGAATTCTCTGCTAGGGGAGACAGAAACTGTTTTGTTGTGAGTTCACTGCCATCGTCAACGATGATGATCGGTAACTCAAAATGATGAAGTGACGACACCACAGCCGGCATGGTTGCGCCATGGTTAAAGCACGGGATAAGGAAGCAAGCCTTGTAGCTGCTTTCTTTTGTGTGGTGTTGAGAAGTAGCCTCGACGGGAGCGCTATTCACTTTTTTCTCCCAGCTTCATTTTGCCTGAAGAGTGGGTCTGTTCACCGTTGTTTGATGTGTAACTAAAGCTCAGCTTGTCTTTGTCAGCATCCCATTTGAGTGATAGCTGGATTGTAGCGTCAGGCAGGATAGGCTCTTGGAACTTAATGACTTCCATTCCTTTAAAGAAACCAGGAACGCCTAACTCTTGGACTGCGTAGTGAAGTGCCCAATCAATTTGCGTGACGCCAGGTAGAATAGGGAAGCTCTTGAAGTGCCCATTAAAGTCGGTGATATCTCCGCTAACATGAAGTGTCAGGGTCGATTCATTTTCTACCGTGTCTACAGCAATGATGTTTGGTTTTCTTTTATCCATAGGGCGTGCTTAGAATCCTTGGGCAAATATTGGTTCTTTGACAAAAATATAAAAAGATAATCTCAGTGTAAAATACGATCAGCGGTTTCTATGATTTTATTAGCTGTTCTATGTGAGATGTTAATCGCTTACCTTGGCTGTTGAGGGGGATCTCATCGACAACACGGTATTTTCTCGGGATTGCGATTGGCTCTAACCACTTTCTGAGTTCTGTACGCAGCATCAACCAGAATTTACCTTTGCTCATGGTCGATAGAGCGGCTTGGCCTTCATCTGATAATACCAAAACAGAGGCTAATATTAATCGCTCAGGCTCCTCAAATGGAATAACCACGCACTCACTTATCCAAGGCAGTTGCTCCAGTCGCTTTTCCACTTCAACCAGTGATACTCGCTTTTCTTCTATCTTGATCACTCGGTCCGTTCGGCCCTTCAATATGAATTGATTCTCCGAGACCATCTCGCACTCATCACAGGTTTGATACCAGTTATTCTTATCGATGTACGGCGACAATAACTTAATGCAATTCTCACTGTTGAGACTAGCCTCAATACAGGCAAAAAGCTGCCAAGGCGTTTGAGCGCTCTCTTGCTGACGAAATGCGATGCCACCGGTTTCTGTGCTACCAAAGACTTCAATCGGTAAATGACCAAGCAGATCTCGTGACTGGTGAGCCGACTCGGTAGGCAATGGACCACCCGAAGAGAAGATTCCTGCAAGTTGTACCTTGTTGGTCTCATGCTTTAATCGTTTAAGTAGCGCTGGGCTGCTGATCAGTACACAGTTTTGATTTGCGTGAGATAAGATCTGTTCTGGGTATTCAAGGTTGTGTCGAGCAAATGGAACACCAGAGCATAGTGGCCATAAGATTCTAAACATCAAACCATAGATATGTTGATGAGAAACTGTGCTTTGGATTTGGTTTCCCTTGAGTAACTCACCCCAGTTCTTGTGTAACTGAGCGGTCTCAATATCGAGGTGCTCTAACGTTTTATCTATCGCTTTTGGCGTGCCACTTGAACCTGAAGTGAACAGAGTTAATGGGACTGTTGCCAAATCAATGGTCGTAAGATTCTCGGTTAGAGGTTTTTGTGCTTCAGTGTTTGAATCCAATAAGGTTTGGATATTACGAACGTCATTCACCTCAACTTCGCCAATCGAGTTATCAACTAGCAGGCAATCAAACTGCTTACTTAACTCAGCAAGCGCACATGGCTGGTAGTTGCCCGGTAAGATGATGTGTTTGTTGGCTGCTGTACATGCCAAAAAGGCCACCGCAAATAGGTAGCTGTCTTGGGTACAAATCGCGATTCGTTGAAAAGGGGATAAAGACAAAAATTGTACGAGTTGAGATAAGTCGTCGTTAAATGTTTGCCACGTAATCTCGCTATTGTCGTCAAAGCAGACAATAGATTCAGGGGCTCTGTCCTGGCTAAGAAGCTCAGACAACGAGGTGTAAGATACGGTTTGGGTCATAACAATTTAACTCTGACGAATGCGCTGTCTTACTACCCACTCTCCTGCAAAGAGTAACCCTGCAAACAGATAGCTGAGTAAGCCATTGTATAGGGTCCATACTTCTAGCGGTTGGAAGCAGGTGTAAAGGGCAATAGAGCCATTGATAACAAAGAACAAGCACCACACTTTGGTGACTTTTCGTGTGTAATCAACGCCACTTTGCGGAAGTTCAGGCTCTTGAAGGCGAGCAAGACGTTCGATAATCGTTTGTGGTTGCCATAGGCTCGAAGCGAATACAACCAGCATACAAACATTAACGATAACGGGATAATAGGTTAGCCAGCCGTGTTGCTTAAAGGCTAAGCCTAAAGCCAGCAGAACAATACCGGCACTTCCACTGATCCAAGCTAGGTGTTTTAGCTCTTTGATTTTAGCCTGACCGCCGGTGAAAATGCGTACAGCAAAGATAGCGGCTAAGGCAATACCAACGGTTTGTAAGCCAAACTTGTTGAGTCCAAAGTAAACCGCTATTGGATAAGTGAAAAGTATAATTGCCGACAGTAAAGTCAGCAGAGGACGCATTAGGCGTCCTTCAATAGTTCAACCACAGATTCGACAACGTCATTAACGGTGCGCACTGCTTTGAACTCTTCAGGTTTTATCTTCTTACCTGTGACGTTCTGTAGGTGAACGACCAAATCAACGGCATCAATGCTGTCTAGGTCTAGATCAAGATAGAGATGAGCTTCAGGGGTGATATCTTCAGCGTCAAGCTCGAACAGCTCAATAAGCGCATCTTTAACCTGGTTGTATACTTCTTGTTGGTTAGCTTGTGTCATAAAGATCTGTCTAGTTATTCGTTTGAGAAGAGATGTAGTTCGCTAGATTTTCAACTGACGCAAAGTGCTGTCGAGTGTTTGAATCATCTGCATCGATAACAATGTTGTACTTTTTCTTGATAGCAAGGCCAAGCTCAAGGGCATCGATAGAGTCTAGTCCAAGTCCATCACCAAATAGTGGAGCTTCCGTTTCAATCTCATCAATGCTCATGTCTTCAAGGTTCAATGCGTCGATGATCAGTTGTTTCAGTTCGTTGTGTAATGTTTCCACTTTGGCCTACTTAATGCTTTATCTGAATGCTGCTTTAAGGGGGCGATTCTACATTATATGAGGTATTTTCGAAATGCCGATATCGCCTGTTATGTTATTGATACGCTAAATGTTTTCTTCGGAAGGGAAAATTGTTTGTGCAAGATGATGATTAAGGCGCCTTGCTGCCGAAGTTAAATTATTTGAGCCTTCAATAAATGGTTCGACTTCTATTTTACCTTTCACCGCGACATGAAAAAAGGGCTTCGACGCAGGAACTTGATACCATTTTTTCTCTTTCGTTAAGAATGTCGGAGAAACCGTAATATGAATCACGCGTAAATCGGTTTGTGTTCGAGTCGCGATTTGTGCCGCCCCACGCTGTAAGGATGGTTCAATTCCTGGCGTTGTGCGAGTTCCTTCGGGAAAAATCAGCATGACATTGCCACGTGAGAAGCGTTCTTCACAGCGCTCTAAAAGATCGTCAGGGGCTTGGTTCGGTATATAACCTGCCGCTTTGACAATCCTTTTCATAAAAGGGTTTTCCCAAATGGCCGCTTTGACGAGGCAATCACATTGAGGAAGTTGAGAGGCGATCAGCACATAGTCAATCAAACTTGGGTGGTTGGCGACGATAATGCAGTTACGGTCGTTACGCAGTAGTTCTGCACCATCAATTCGGTAATCGATTGCTCCGGTGAACTTCATGATCTGGCAAAACGCATTGAATGAGAAACGGATTAATCGCTGTGCTTTAAGCTCTCTTTTAATGGTATTGGGATTGGTTAGCGCGATAGTCGGTAAGATTAAGAAGCTCAATACTAAGCCACCCAAACCAAAGATGGTAAAGCAGAGGCCTGTCGCGAATACTCGCCAATACTGGTCTACTCTGCTCATTACGCTGTACCTGTCTCGGTGTTATTTACCCAAGACCAAGTTTGGTGCTTGCCAGCAATAGCCCACCTATTTGTACCTAATAAGATATGTTGGAGCGTTTGTAACCCTTGTGGTAACACGGAAGGTGCTTGGTTGGTCTCTACTGTCCTAGTAATAGAGTATTCACTGCCAGCGGTGAGCACTAAGCCCAGCGCATAATCAGCAAAGTTCTGTGTTTCGTACTCTTGGTAGAGCTCGGGCAGAGGTTGGTCGAAATCGATAACTAACACTCGATGCGACGGATATTGATGAAGGTAAAGATAAGCTTCGATCAGAGCGTTATGGAAAGTATCTTGCCCTGCGGCTATTGAAGTCAGTGGAATCGGTGCTTTGGCGGCAATGGTGGTTAGACCAGCTGCGGTATTATGTACCGACTGCGAGAACGCCATTGGTGAGGCATCGTCACCTTCTAATATCGACTGAATCAAAGTGGCGGTTCGATGCAACTCACCATGTCGGCTAGCAAAGACCAGATAATCAATCGAGGTGTCTTTTAATAGGGTTAACGCGGTTTGGACAGCAAGTTTGCTTTGCACACTCATTCGGCGGCGCATCATTGGAGGAATAGCTTTAAATTCAGTTGAGCCATCTTGTGGCCAATCTAAATTAGTGCTCCACGCTTGCCATTGGGCAACAGAATTGAGCCCCGCTGAATTTGCAGACCATTTCTCAATATTAAACGACATTAATTGGGATTGATTTGACATAGAGTATTGATTTGCTTTGAGTCTAACTAAATACTATGCGCGCTTATAAATAAACACAGATAAGGAATTTAAATGAAATTACTAAAAATAGCAGTTTCAATGTTATTCATATTCGTTCTTGCAGGATGTGGACGCGTCCAACCTGTAATGAATGTTGAGGATACTCCAGTTGCACTGAATCTTCAAAGTAAACAGGTTAAATCAGCTATTTCTGAATCTGCTGAAAATCGAGGCTGGTTGGTTTCAGAAATAAAGCCTGGTTTGATCCGCGCTGAATTGTATGTTCGTTCGCACCACGCTGTGGTTGAAATTCCTTATAGTGATAAGTTTTACTCTATTCTTTACGTTGAATCAGAGAATTTGAAGTACGACGATGGTGAAATACACCGTAATTACAACCGTTGGGTTAATAACTTAAACGTTGATATTAAACGTAAGCTTGCGCAAATGGCAGCTGAGTAACTCTCTATTATTTAAAGTTAGGTTTTTCGTGTCGGAATATAAATTAGATCCATTCAACGCATTAGAAGCAAAAACAGAAGCGCAGAAATTGTCTTTCGCTCCGATTGTTTTTCATACTGCTCGTACACTTCGTGATTTAGGCATTTTGAAAGCGTTAGATGACGCGGGCAACGAGGGTTTACCAGCAGAGTCTATCTCTGAATCGACCGGTGTCTCTGAGTACGGCGTGAAAGTCCTGCTCGATATGGCGTTAAGTGCTCATATTGTGACTTGGGAAAAGCCTAACTACAAAATGGCTAACCTTGGTTTCTACCTTCTGCATGATGGTATGACTAACGCAAACATGGATTTCACAGCCGATGTTTGTTATGCCGCGATGATGCATCTAACAGAAGCGATTGAAGAAGGCACACCTGCAGGCTTGAAAGAGTTGGGTGATTGGGAAACCATTTACCAAGGCTTGTCTCAATTGCCAGAAAAAGCAAAAGAGAGTTGGTTCAAGTTTGATCACTTCTATTCGGATCGCTCGTTCCCTGTGTTACTTGAAAAAGTCTTCAGCAAGAAACCTAAGTCGCTGGTGGATATCGGCGGCAACACGGGTAAGTGGGCGATGCAATGCTGCAACCATGATGCGGACGTTGAGGTGACGATTGTTGATTTGCCACAGCAGCTAGAAATGGCAATGGCAAACGCGGCAAAGCATGGTCATCAAGAGCGAGTCACGCCATTCCCAGCGAATATGCTCGATAAACAGCAAACTCTGCCAACGGGCGCGGATGTTTGGTGGATGAGTCAGTTCCTTGATTGTTTCTCGCCAATGGAGATTCTGAGCATATTAAAGCGCGTTCGCTCTCATATGTCAGAAGATGCGACTGTCTATATCCTTGAACTGTTTTGGGATTCACAGAAATACGATGCGGCTTCTTATAGCTTAAACGCGACGTCTCTCTACTTTACCTGCTTGGCCAATGGCAACAGTCGTTTTTACCGCAGTGAAGATTTCTTAGAGATTGTTGAAGAAGCGGGCTTTGAAGTGGTAACGCGTACCGACGATATCGGTCTTGGTCACACGCTTCTAGAATTGAAAGCTGGCGCGCAATAAAAATAACAAACATGGCTTAAATAATGAAAAAACTATCAACTCAAGTGGTGATCATCGGAGCTGGGCCATCAGGGTCTATTGCTGCGTCTTTACTTCATAAAAAAGGCATCGATGTTCGAGTGATTGAAAAGAGCGTATTCCCTCGCTTTTCTATTGGTGAAAGCCTATTACCAGCTTGTATGGAAGTGATTGAACAGGCTGGGATGACTGACGCAGTGATCAACGCTAACTTCCAATACAAAGATGGCGCTGCCTTTCGCAAAAATGGCGTTTATACGGCGTTTAATTTTGAAGACAAGTTCTCTTCTGGCCCTGGAACTACGTTTCAGGTTCAGCGAGGTGCCTTTGATCAGGTTTTGGCAGATACGGCTGAGGCGCAGGGTGTCTTCATTGATTACCAACATGAGTTAATGGGCATTAATTTCACCGACGACAGCACCATTTTAGATGTACAAGTGCTGGGTGGAGAGCGTTATCAGATAGAAGCGCAATACGTTCTGGATGGCAGTGGTTTTGGTCGAGTGCTACCAAAAATGCTTAACTTGGCAGAGCCGTCATCGCTCCCTCCACGCAAAGCTATTTTTACGCACATTAACGATCATATTGCAGAGGTGGATACCGATCTTGAATATGACCGAAATAAAATTCTTATCTCTGTGCATCCAACCAACCCTGATGTTTGGTATTGGTTGATCCCGTTTAGTAACGGTGTCTCTTCGTTTGGTGTCGTAGGAGAGCCTAAGTTCTTTGAGTCCTATCCAGAAGACAAGATTGCTGCAATTAAACAGCTGGCAGCGGAAGAGCCGGGCTTGGCTGAGATACTGGCAAGCGCCGAGTATCCAAACCCTGCGGGTGAAATTGGTGGCTATTCTGCCAATGTAAAACATTTGGCGACGGATAAGTACGCGTTGCTTGGCAATGCCGGCGAGTTCCTTGACCCGGTGTTCTCGTCAGGCGTGACGATTGCGATGAAGTCGGCACAGTTTGCGGTTGAGTGTGTCGAAAAGCAACTTAACGGTGAGAAGGTAGATTGGGAACGCGATTATGCCGCTCCTTTGATGGTTGGTGTAAACACCTTTAGAACGTATGTTGAGGGGTGGTACTCAGGTACTTTGCAGGATGTGATTTTCTATCAAGATCCAAATCCAAAGATTAAGCAGATGGTGTGCTCAATTCTGGCGGGTTACGCATGGGATCAAGCCAACCCTTATGTGAAAGAGTCTAAGCGCCGATTGGCGACACTGGCTGAGATATGCCGAAACTAGGTAATCGATTTTGTATGTAGCAATACTCTAAATTGCCACGATGGATCGTCATAAATTAAAAACAGCCGCAATGTGCGGCTGTTTTTGTATCTGAAAAATATGGGCGGTCAGCTTAATCGGATTTAAGCCTATTTTAAGTCGATGCTGTTCAATCGTCCCATAAATATAAGTAGATCAATTACGTCTTTGTGAGCATCAAGCAGCGCACGTTTGGTTTGGCTATAAGCTGCAAGTCGGCCGTGCTTTCTGATTGAACATACCTTGGTTTTGTACTTGTAGTCACCATTCTCAGAGAAGACGCGCCACTTAGCGATGTAGCACTCGTCGCGGTGCTCAGGATCACTCTGAGTTGGATTTGGCTTGAATACAATTTTGGGTTCTAAACTATGAGGCAGGCGCGTCATCAGGTAGGGCTCTTTGAGGACTTTGGGCCAAAATTTGCCCCATAGCTGTCTGCCCAGTTCATCTCTTAATTTAATGGTTTTCTTCAGTGCTTTGTCTTCACCCATACGAACAAAACCGACCGACCGATGCAACACCGTATCTTCGGGAGTATGAATGTGGATCTTAAAAGCGGTTTTACCTTTCGAGATAAAGCGGTAACCGGTAGCACCAATTAGATTATTCTGACTCATAGTTTGCTAAGTGATGATTATGTTATTAATAAGATTACGCCAAATACTGCAAAACCGAAACTAATACCCATGAAAAAAAATAAAGCCTTAACAAAAGTGCTAAGGCTTTATTAGAAACTGTGAGGCGGGCGTGTCGCTAACTACATGATTTTCTGCATCACATCACCAATTTGAATGCTTCCAGCAAGGCTTGGTTGGTCGATCGTCAGTTCTGCTTCGTTTTCATAAACGCGAGAAACGGTCAGTGTGATATCGCTTTGAGATACCTTATTACGTGGCAAGCCGCGTTGGTCGATAAACGAACCTGTGTGCCACAGTTGCAGTTTGTCACCTTGTTGAACACCATGCATTCGACCTAAATCAATGGTCACCGTGTTACCAAATACCGCTGCCACCTCTGGAAGCGTGATCTTACATGACACTTCAGATTCCAAGTCCAACATAATATTGCGGCTAACACGCAGCATCATACTGCCGTAGGTTGATGCCCAGAAACGAGCACTGCGGGTGTCGACTTCACTGGTCTTAGCAAATGGCCACTTTGCCACTTCACGATAGCTACGGTTGTAAACCTGATGTCCTGTTTTACCATCGAAGACTTGCATCTCTAACGCAAACTGACGATTGATGATGTCGTCTTTCAAAAGCTTGGACTCGATGGTCGCGGTTAAATCGGTAATGTCGCCACCAATGATGTATTGTGCGCCAGTGTCTTGGGCGATCATCTTGATCACTTCAGGTCGACGTTTGTCGATGTCGTAATTGGTCGTGCCAACGGAAACAAAGCTGCGAGACTCTTGCGCCAGCTGTCGATCTACGACATGACCAAAATCATCACCGATGTTATAGATTCTGCCCATTACAGCTTGCTGTGGGGAAGTCACATCGATGTTGCCGACCAAAAATGTCTTCTTATATTGGCTCTCATGGCAAGCATTTGCCGAAGGATAGATATCGATCCTTGCGGTGATCATTATATTGCCACTGCGTTTTTTCTCTTTTTCTACCAAGATGTAGCGCACTTCATGATTGGTAAATTGAAACTCTTTTTTGTTTGCGTCGAGGTAGGGCGTGAGGTTGGCAATGCTACCAATGTCGGCTCCTGAGAACTGGATCGCTTTATATACCGCGTCTTCCAGAGCATGGACCCTTGCCGTTTCCTCTGACGATACGATGGCTGCGGTACCGGTAACCTCATACCAAGAGGCATGAGCACTGAAGCTTATGGTTATCAGTGAACTTATTGAAAATAAGTAAGAAATTATTTTTTTCATCTATTCGTTACCAGTTGGGTATAAATATTGCTTAACAAATAACTATAAGCTTGAAGCTGACTTAAGTGCGTTTTTCTTAATCTGAACCATTAATGAAAAGCAAAGACTGTTCCAACATTGTAATCCATTGAAAAGAATAATGGTGAGAACATATTGGAACAGGTGGCACTAAAACTATCTGGAGATTAGAGAATGAAAAAATGGCTCGTAGTAATGAGTGTCATGTTACTGACATCATGCGCTTATTCGCCGATCTATAACGGCAAGTCTGAATATTCAGGCAGTCAGTTTATGTTGATGGACAGCCCTCGTCATACCATGGATTTTTTTGTGGAAAGTATGACTGAAGATTTGATCATTTCGAATACAAGTATTTCAGCGAGAACGCCAATAGCAATTACTTCGTTTGTGGACCTGCAGCACATGGACACAACGAACTGGCTAGGCAACTCGGTATCAGAAGGCTTCATTCATCAGTTTCAGCGTCGTGGCTTCAAGGTGGTTGATTTTAAAACTACTGGCTCTATCCAAGTGACTCACCAAGGTGACTTTGCGTTGAGCCGCGATTGGAAAGACTTAGCTCAAGAGCAAGACGTACAGTATGTACTGACAGGCACCATGCTTCGCCAAGAAGGCGGTGTACTAGTAAATGCTCGCGTTGTTGGCATGCAAACTCGAATTGTAGTGGCGACGGCACAAGGCTTCTTACCTGCAGACCGTATTGGCCGTGACCTAGATACTCTCAACAGTATTCGAACTCAAGATGGCGTGATCATTCGTTCCGATCCAACGATCAGTCAGCCTTATACTGTTATTCTTCGCCCTTAGGAGTTCGAGATGAAGAAGTTAATGTTTGTTGTTGCCGCTTTATTGCTTGTTGGCTGTCAGCCATTGCAGAGCATGAGACCTGATGATTTCTTAGTGGCTGTTGGCTATGCGAGTATCAGTGAGCAGAAAGGTCGTAACGACGAAGAGAGACGTATCCGCGCGATGAGAGCCTCTAAGATCGATGCTTATCGTGAGCTTGCTGAACAGGTTTACGGCATGCGAGTAAGCGGTCGAGCAGAACTTGAAGATCAACGGCTTGGTACAGAGCGTACGTCAGGTGCGGTTGATGGTGTTATCCGTGGCGCAGAAGTGGTGCGCAGTTACCCTGTGGGTGATAGCTACGTAACAGAGCTTCAGTTGGATATTCGCAAGATGGATCAGCTACGTAACTACGGTGAAGTTCAGGCAGTACCTGAGAAGAGACAACAAACACTGTTCTAATTTCGGTGTTCGAATTGAATATTCAGTGATATTGGTTGCTACTCGCTTTCCAGATGGCATATCGGCAACCAATAACTAATATGGATGTAAAAGCGGCAAGTATGAAAATACTTGCCGCTTTTTTGTTTATCGATTTTGTCAGGGTGTTCAAAGGCTGATTAGAAATTTTGATAAAGAACAACGACAGAAATAGCCTGAGATACAGACTTAAGTAGGAGTGTTGTTGAAGAGGTAGCTTAACTAGGCTTTTACGTTGGTTCCCAGCGTGGAAATAGTATGCGTTTGACCACCGGCATTGTAGGTCATGCCAATTTTACCGTGGCTTTGCTGCATCATATTGCTGAGTTTTTTGAAGCTAAGGTGTGCTCGATTCAAGGCTTCGCCATTAACAAGGTTCGCTTGCTGGCAATCGTGCACTATCGACTGGATCTTTGTGACTAACTGAGCAAGTTCAGGATTCTCGGTCAGTTCTGAGATATTGGTATGGGTCGCGATTCGCTGATCGGTTGATCTTAATTGTTCAACAAGGACTACTTTTTCTTTGGCGATTCGCTCAATATCGTTTGATTGTCGGCTCGTAATAGCGGTTTTCTCTGAACTTAATAATTCAGATAAGGCTTTGGCATTTTGAAGTTGAAAATTAACTAAATCTGCTAGTGCCGCCATAACGTAAACCTATTCATAACCTCGTATGCTTTAAGACAATCACTTCAATCAAAAGTGAGTGTTGGCTTAAAGACCTTTTAATTCATCTTCGAACTTGATCATGTTGTCTGCCAGTTTTTCTGGATCAACAGTGTATGAACCGTTCGCAATCGCTTCTTTGATCGCTGCTACTTTCACAGAATCAAAGCTTGGTTGTGCTGCCATATCTTGGTGGAGCTGACCAATCGCTTTGCCTTGTTGGCTAAGTGAAACCGCATCTTTGCTTGCTGGTGATTTAGTTGATACATCAGAACGTGATGCCTCAGAACTAGAATCAGAGCGTACTGCTGATCGGTTAGTGGTCGTTAGGGTTTGCCCTGAACGAATATTATCAATGCCTGCCATAGTTAAGCCTTTTTCTTCAAAAATGGGAACCTGTACAGTCAATATCGACCAAGGGTTCGAATACTTTAGCAATTTTTAGCTCAATAGTCGAAAAGCGACAAAACACCGCCGCCGTCACATTTGGCGTTAGAGTAGAGAGTGAAATCGCTAACGATACCGTCAATTTAGAAGTAAAGAGTTAAAAGTAAACTGTGACTTCAGACATGCTGGTAACAATTCCTTCAATTATACGCTGTGATTTGTCATTTTTCACTCTTACTTGATCACCCATAGAGCCATCGGTAAGCGCAGTCCCTTTGGTGGTAATGGTCATGCCACCTTTTACTGCCTGTATGATAACCTTCTCGTTTCGGCAGACGACACAGATATCACCTCTTTCTACAACATCGCCCGGTCTTAGGTTCTTTTTTACCTTAGCGCCGATGACCTGATGTGGAGCTGTGAAACCTTGGCGACGAAACTTGTTAAGAGAAATCATAGCGGTGGTGACATCGTATTGACCGACGATTTCGCCTCTCGCGAGTGAGCGAGTGGTGGTGACAAGAGGCACCGACATCGAAAGGCGCACCGGTACATAAACTCGCCACTCATCAGGAACACATTGCACTAAAACCGTAATACTGCTGCGGGTATTGGTGGTCGTTGAAGCGCTGGTCTCTAAAGGCACTGGGCAGTCTGTCGCTTTGATTCTTGAGTCAACATTTGCTGAATTAACAAAGAGTTCGCCACCTTGTGGCTGCTCAACTGTATCAAGGATATGTTGCTCCGCTGCAGACTGAATCATCTCAATTTGTTCTGGGGTCGCAGCTTGTACAAAAAAACTAAACAATATTGATAAAATGCCGATAAACTTAGCGACAGTTTTAAAAGTAGCTCTACACATTGCTATGGAAAGAGGTGGCAAATTTGTTTTATAATACGTCATTCCGTTTCTCTGGTGGTTCGTAGCCTGCAGTAGACTAACACTTTTTATACAAAAAAGTTTGATATGGAGATGAGCTCATGACGGGTATTCTTGATTCGGTGAATCAGCGTACGCAACTCGTCGGTCAAAACCGATTAGAATTACTAACCTTTCGCCTAATGGGGCGTCAGCGTTACGGCATTAATGTCTTTAAAGTAAAAGAAGTGCTGCAATGCCCTAAGCTGACAAAGATGCCAAACTTGAACCCACTGGTTAAAGGTGTAGCACACATTCGTGGCCAAACGATCTCTGTGATCGACTTGAGCTTAGCGATTGGTGGCCGTCCTACAACGGATATTGAAAAGTGTTTTGTGGTTATCTCTGAGTTTAACCGAACCATTCAAGGTTTCTTGGTAAGTTCAGTTGAGCGCATTATTAACATGCACTGGGAATCGATTCTTCCGCCGCCAGATGGCGCAGGTAGAGCTAACTACCTGACAGCGGTAACCAACATTGATAATGAATTGGTAGAAATTCTTGATGTTGAGAAGATCCTTGCAGAAATTTCTCCTGTTGATGAAACAATGGACAGCAAGATTGCTGAAGATATTGCGAAAGTAGAACAAGAGAAAGAACTGGTTCGCCGCATCTTGATTGCTGATGACTCGACCGTTGCTCGTAAGCAGGTTCAACGTGCTATTGAGTCGATTGGTTTTGAAGTTATCTCGGTGAAGGATGGTAAAGAAGCCTACGAGAAGCTGATACAGATGTCATCAGAAGGCAGTATTTACGATCAGATTTCATTGGTGATTTCTGATATCGAAATGCCAGAAATGGATGGATACACGCTGACTGCTGAGATTCGTCGTCACGCCGAACTTAAAGATTTATACGTAATTTTACACTCATCGTTGAGTGGTGTATTTAACCAAGCCATGGTTGAGCGTGTTGGAGCTAACTCCTTCATCGCTAAATTCAACCCAGATGAGCTTGGTGCAGCTGTAAAAGCTGCGTTAACTAACTAAAAGAGACATTAATGACTGCTATAACAATAAGTGATCAAGAGTATCGCGATTTCAGCCGTTTCTTAGAATCTCAATGTGGCATTGTATTAGGTGACAGCAAGCAGTATTTAGTGCGCAGTCGTCTAAGCCCATTAGTAACGAAGTTTAAGTTAGCTTCTTTGTCTGATTTGTTGAGAGATGTAGTAACAGGTCGAAACCGTGAGCTGCGTGTGGCTGCTGTCGATGCCATGACGACGAACGAGACACTTTGGTTCCGTGATACTTACCCGTTTGCTGTGCTTGCGGATAAGCTTCTACCGGAAATAGCGGCAAATAAACGTCCTATTAAGATTTGGTCTGCGGCAAGCTCTTCAGGCCAAGAAGCATACTCAATGGCAATGACGATTCTTGAAACTCAAGCTCGTAAGCCAGGTATGCTGCCAAATGTATCGATTACCGCAACTGACATCTCAGCAAGTATGTTGGATATGTGCCGCACTGGCGCTTACGACAACCTTGCATTGGGACGTGGACTTTCTCCAGAGCGCCGTCGTACTTTCTTTGAAGATGCGGGCGATGGCCGTATGAAAGTGAAAGATAACGTCAAGCGCATGGTGAACTTCCGCCCTCAGAACCTGATGGACAGCTATGCATTGTTAGGCAAGTTCGACATTATTTTCTGTCGTAACGTGCTGATTTACTTCTCGCCTGATATGAAGTCAAAGGTACTTAACCAGATGGCAAATAGCCTGAACCCTGGTGGGTACTTACTATTGGGCGCGTCTGAATCGTTAACAGGCTTAACCGATCGTTTTGAAATGGTTCGCTGTAATCCAGGCATCATCTACAAATTAAAGTAACGAGCGGCACCGATATTAGGTGTAAGGTTACCGTCTAAATTTAAAACCCAGCCAAGTGCTGGGTTTTCTTTTTCCTGCTTAAGCTATATCTTTAAGTCAGAGTGACATTCCAATTTACTCTATTTTTTGGCTTGTTTATTGCAAGTTTACCCACGAGTAACCTGTAAAAGCATTGATAGACCGCCTTGTTTCAAAAGTTGGTATATATATTGCTTTGGTTATTTCATAACAGTCAGTTCTTGAGTTGAGGTTTACATGGCTATTTCTTTTGACAATGCTTTGGGCATTCACCAGCACACAGTTGGTGTACGTGAGCGTAACGCTGAGGTGCTTTCCACCAATATCGCGCAAGCAAACACGCCTGGGTATAAAGCAAAGGGATTAGACTTTAAGAAATCACTGCAAGCGGCAAGTTCTGGGGCAAGCATTGGTCTTAGCCGTACAGATGGTCGGCACATTTCTGCCTCAACAACGGTGAACGGGGAAACGAAGTATCGCATTCCTACCCAACCTGATACAGGAGATGGCAACACGGTTGATTTGGATTTGGAAAGAAACCTTTTCATGCAAAACCAAATTAGGCATCAAGCCTCTCTCGACTTCTTAGGAAGTAAGTTCAAGAATTTAACTAAAGCGATTAAAGGGGAATAATTAGATGAGTTTATTCAATGTATTCAATGTGACTGGTTCTGCGATGAGTGCTGAATCTGTTCGTCTAAATACGACCTCGAGCAACCTTGCGAACGCGGACAGTGTAAGTAGTTCTGCTGAAGAAACTTACAAGGCTCGTCACGCAGTGTTCGGCGCTGAGTTAAATAAAGCACGCAACAGTGGTCACACTGTGCCTGTGAAAGTATTAGGTATTGTGGAAAGCGATAAGCCGCTAAGCGCGGAGTACAACCCGGATCACCCATTAGCGAACAACGAAGGCTATATCTACAAGCCTAATGTCAACGTTATGGAAGAAATGGCAAACATGATTTCGGCATCACGTGCGTACCAAACAAACGTACAGGTTGCTGACTCGAGTAAACAAATGCTGCTGCGTACGCTGCAGATGGGTCAATAAGGATAAGGAGGTAGCACATGGCTGGAATCAACAACAATGTTGGTCAAAGCGGCTTGTCCTATGTTGACCAGCTGAAGAGTCTTCAAGATGGCGCTAAAAAGCCCGACGAAACAACAGGTAAGCAGGATCTTAAACAAGAAGACTTCTTATCTTTGTTGACTAAGCAACTAGCACAACAAGACCCTTTCAAGCCGGTTAGCAATGACCAGATGATTGCGCAAATGGCTTCATTTGCGACCGTAGATGGCATTGGCAAAATGAATACACAGTTTGAAAGCTTGAATTCATCAATGACCTCTAACCAAGCTCTTCAGGCCTCCTCTTTAGTTGGGCGTGATGTATTGGTTCCTGGTGCGGCAGGTGTAAAACCCGGTGATGGCGGTATGGCGGCAATGGTTAAGCTTCCTCAGGCAATGGACAATGTAATGGTCCGTGTTGAGAACGAAGTTGGCCAATTGGTTCGCACATTTGATATCGGCTCTAAACCATCTGGTGATACACGTGTTGAATGGGACGGAAAAGACGAAGACGGTAACCCATTGCCGGCCGGTAAATACAACGTGAAAGCGTCGGGTTTGCTGGATGGCGAGAACACAGAGTTCCAAGTTTCCAGTTATGCGAACGTGAACAGTGTGCTTCTTGGTAAGGGCGATGGCAACGTACTACTCAATCTGGCTGGTTTCACATCGCCAGTACGACTTGCTGAAGTACTAGAAGTTGGTAAAGCGTAGCTCTTTATTGAGTGACTATGCTAGCTAGATAGATTAGGAGAATAATGGAATGTCATATGTAGCTTTAAGCGGCCTATCCGCTGCACAATTAGACCTGAATACAACCAGTAACAACATTGCGAACGCGAACACATTTGGCTTTAAAGAGTCTCGTGCCGAGTTTGGTGATGTTTACTCAAGCTCGTTGTTCACTAACGCAAAAACGACGGCAGGTGGCGGTGCGCAAGCTAGCCAAGTGGCGCAACAGTTCCACGAAGGTTCAAGTATTTATACGAACAACCCAATGGACTTACGTGTAAGTGGTACAGGTTTCTTTGCAGTATCGAAAGACCGCATGGTGCCAGAGATTAACGAATTAACGCGTAATGGTGCATTTCACCTAAACAAAGACAACTACATGGTTACCGCTAACGATGAGTTTCTTTTAGGTTACGATGTTGATCCAAACTCGGGTGAAGTTCTTTCTTACGCGCCAAAGCCTCTCGACATTCCTGCTGAGTTTGGTAAGCCAAAACAGACAGAAAACATTGAAGTAGGGGTTAACCTTCCTGCAAACGGTGATCTTAAAGACCCGGCTGCATTTAACTTCAAAGATGCTGATACTTATAACCGTGCAACGTCTTCGACGGTATACGATTCTATGGGTCAGTCTTACAAGTTAACGACTTACTACCTCAAAGATCAGACTCAACCAAACACTTGGCAAACGTACTACACCATGTCAGATGAGAACGGTGAAAAGCCGGTCAACATTACTGGTGGTGATGCGACGAATGCACAAGGTCATGTTGGTCACACAATGAAGTTCAACAATGACGGTACGTTAGCAAGCCTAAACAATGGTCAGCCGATTAACTCGGAACCACTGGGTGCTGGTGCGAACCCTATTGACTTGAACGGTGCTGATCCAACTCAAGTGCTTAAGTTTGGTTTAGATTCTTCAACTCAGTTTGCCGCTCCGTTTGAATTGACTAAGTTTGATGAAGATGGCGCGACAACAGGTTTCTTAACAAAAATCGATTTCGATGAGTACGGCAGTGTTCTAGGTACTTATTCAAATGGTGAGAACGTGATGCTTGGCCGTGTAGGCTTGGTTCGTGTACCAAATGAGCAAGGTCTGGATAAGAAAGGCGGTACTCAATGGGATTCTACCAACGACTCTGGTGACAAGATCTGGGGTGAATCGAACAAAGGTTCATTTGGTAGCATCAACAACGGCTCGCTAGAGCAGTCGAACATCGATATGACTCAAGAACTGGTTGATTTGATTTCTGCTCAACGTAACTTCCAGGCGAACTCGCGTTCTCTAGAAGTACACAACCAGCTACAACAGAATATTCTTCAGATTCGTTAATCGTTTAAAGCGTTTGAATCATCTGCGAATACCCAATTCAATGTTATTGAATTGGGTATTGTTGTTTGTCTTTTTATTTGCCGCCCCTATTGCCGCCCGGTAATGCCACTGGCAACAATTCTTCCTCAATGATCCTTTGATGATCACCCTTCTTGTTCGTTTTCTATTTAAATTATTGATAAATAACAGTTAAAAATATTGGCACAGTGTTTGCTTTATTAGCCCCAGAAGATGATTTTTGGAGCAAAATTATGGATCGCGCACTGTTTCTTGCCATGAGTGGCGCTAAGCAAAATATGCAAGCTTTGCAGCTACGTGCAAACAACCTTGCCAACGTAAGTACAACGGGTTTCCGTGCTGATTTAGCACAGGCACGTTCAATGCAAGCGTATGGCGAAGGCATGCCTACTCGTGTTTTCAGCATGACAGAGCGTCCGGGTCATAATTTCGCTCAGGGTAGTGTGGTTACTACTGGCCGAGATCTAGACGTTACCATTCAAGGTGATGGTTGGATTTCAGTGATGGACAATACTGGCCGTGAAGGTTTAACACGTAACGGTAACCTAAGGGTTGACCAAAACGGTTTACTAACCAACGCAAGCGGTCACTTAGTGCTTGGTGAAAACGATGCACCAATCACGCTGCCAATCCCAATCAGCAAAGTAGAAATTGGTACAGACGGTACGATTTCGGTGATTCCTCAAGGCGCTCCAGCTGAAGAATTGGCCGTGGTTGATCGTATTAAGCTTGTACGTCCAGACAACCAAAGTTTGTTTAAAGACACGAATGGTCTATTCCGTTCGAAAAACCCAGATCAGGCATACGAAGTAGATGCAGCGGTAACGTTGCTAAAAGGTGCTATCGAAGGCAGTAACGTAAATGCCGTAGGTGAAATGACCAGCCTAATTGACTTACAACGTCAGTTTGAAATGCAGGTCAAAATGATGAGCACAGCAGAGGAAATGGACAAGTCGTCTGATTCACTGCTTCGTATGAGCTAATAGAATTTAAAGGACATTGCTATGCATCCAGCATTATGGGTAAGTAAAACGGGTTTAGACGCCCAACAAACCAATATCTCAACGATTTCGAACAACCTTGCCAACGCCTCGACCATTGGTTTTAAAAAGAGCCGCGCGGTATTTGAAGATCTGTTCTACCAGAATATTAATCAACCGGGTGGTCAATCGTCTCAGAATACTGAGCTGCCAAGTGGTTTGATGCTGGGTGCCGGTTCTAAGGTCGTCGCGACTCAAAAAGTGCACACTCACGGTAACGCACAAACGACATCTAACAGCCTAGACATGATGATTGAAGGCGACGGTTTCTTCCAAGTTGAAATGCCAGACGGTGAAACAGGTTACAGCCGCAATGGTCAGTTCACACTGAACGGTGAAGGCGCGATCGTAACGTCGGGCCAAGGTTATCCTCTACAACCAGAAATTGTGATTCCTGAAGACGCGATCTCGGTAACGGTTGGTAACGACGGTGAAGTATCGGTTCGTCTACGTGGCGAGCAAAACAACGTCGTGGTTGGTCAAATTACCATTACTGACTTTGTAAACCCAGGTGGTCTAGAGCCAGTAGGTCAAAACCTTTACTTGCCAACTGGCGCGAGTGGCGACCCACAAGAGGGTGTACCGGGCTTTGATGGCCTGGGTAACATCCGCCAATCGATGCTAGAAACATCGAACGTAAACGTAACCGAAGAGCTGGTAAACATGATTGAAGCTCAGCGTGTATACGAAATGAATTCGAAAGTTATCTCGTCAGTAGACAAGATGATGAGCTTTGTTAACCAACAGCTGTAATTGGTTTATTCGCCGTTTACTTTTTTAATTAATCTATCTGTTTTTGCTAATTGACCCATTTACCACTGCCTGCTGAGAGTATATCGCCATGAAACGTATTTTTTGTTTAGCTTTGTTTATGTTTATGTCTATGTCGGGATGTGCTGTTCTGGACCCGATCGAGACTCCGGCAGAAGAAAATGCAACCACAGTGGTTGATGCTGTGGAAGGTGATAAGTCGGCGCAAGAGAGCTCTGGCATTATTGACACGCTTCGTGGGCGAACCGATCCAATTGCTGGTGACCCTGCATGGGCGCCAATCAACCCCAAGCAGAAACCAGAGCATTACGCAGCGGCAACGGGCTCACTGTTTAATGTGAACCACATTGGCAGCATGTATGACGACTCAAAACCGCGTGGTATTGGTGACATAATTACTGTAGCGTTAGATGAGAATACTCGAGCGACCAAAAAAGCCAACGCAGACATGTCTAAGTCGAATGATGCATCAATGGAGCCGCTGGCTGTTGGTGGTCAAGATCTGACGATCGACAAGTACAACTTCTCTTATGATCTGAGTAACACCAATACTTTTGCTGGTGATGCGTCAGCCAACCAAAGTAACAGCATCAGCGGCTACATTACCGTTGAAGTCATCGAAGTATTAGCTAATGGCAACCTAGTGGTTCGTGGTGAGAAGTGGATGACACTGAACACCGGCGATGAGTACATCCGCCTAAGCGGTACCATCCGTCCAGACGATATTGACTTCGAAAATACCATTGCTTCAAACCGTGTTTCTAACGCACGAATTCAGTACTCAGGGACTGGCGTACAGAAAGATATGCAAGAGCCTGGATTCTTGGCACGATTCTTTAATGTATCTCTGTAGAGCTTGATAGGACGACGACATACTGACAGCCTCTATCACTCAGCCACATTTAGCTAAGCTATTATAAATTAAAGCAATACAGACAGGTTACTCAATGAAAAAACTGACACTCGTACTATTCGGCATGCTATTTCTTGCCACCAGTGCCCATGCTGCGCGAATCAAAGACGTGGCAAAAGTGGCGGGTGTTCGTAGTAACCAACTTGTCGGTTATGGTTTGGTCACGGGCTTGCCGGGTACTGGTGAGACAACTCCCTTTACCGATCAAACATTTAACGCAATGCTGCAAAATTTTGGCATCCAATTGCCGCCCGGCACTAAGCCAAAAACCAAAAACGTCGCGGCTGTTATTGTGACTGCTGAACTGCCAGCATTCTCTAAGCAAGGCCAAGAAGTTGACGTAACCGTTTCTTCTATCGGTTCAGCAAAAAGCCTTCGTGGTGGTACCTTGCTACAGACCTTCTTGAAAGGTCTAGACGGTCAAGTGTATGCGGTCGCGCAGGGTAACTTGGTGGTAAGTGGCTTTAGTGCACAAGGTAACGACGGTTCTAAGATTGTCGGTAACAACCCTAACGTTGGTATCATCTCTAGCGGTGCGACGGTTGAACAAGAGATCCCAACGCCATTCGGTCGTGGTGACTACATCACCTTCAACCTAATCCAATCAGATTTCACAACGGCTCAGCGTATGGCTGATGCGGTTAATAATTTCCTAGGCCCACAAATGGCTTCAGCGGTAGACGCAACTTCAGTAAAAGTTCGTGCACCGCGTGAAATCAGCCAGCGTGTAGCATTCTTGTCGGCTATCGAAAACATCGAGTTCGACCCTGCTGAAGGCTCTGCAAAAATCATCGTCAACTCTCGTACAGGTACGATTGTGGTTGGTAAGCACGTTCGCCTAAAAGCGGCGGCGGTCACCCACGGTGGTATGACGGTTGCAATTAAAGAAAATCTAAACGTAAGCCAACCGAATGCATTCTCTGGTGGCCAAACGGTAGTGGTCCCTGATTCTGATATCGAAATCACGGAAGGCGATGGTAAGATGTTCAAATTTGAACCTGGCCTAACGCTGGACGATTTGGTACGCGCAGTCAATGAAGTGGGCGCTGCACCTTCTGATTTAATGGCAATCCTTCAAGCACTGAAACAAGCGGGTGCGATTGAAGGCCAATTGATCATTATCTAAGGAATAAAGCATGATTAAGAATAACAATGACATCGGCTTTATTCACGACATCGGTAGTTTAGACCGTCTTCGTCAACAAGCGGTAAACGGTGAAGAAGGTAGCGAGAAAGAAGCATTAACCGCGGCGGCAAAACAGTTTGAATCGATTTTCACCTCGATGTTGTTTAAGTCAATGCGCGATGCTAACTCGAGCTTTAAGTCGGATATGTTGAACAGCCAGAACGAGCAGTTCTATCGTCAGATGCAAGATGACCAAATGGCGAGTGAGTTAAGCGCTTCAGGTTCATTAGGTCTTGCAGATATGATCGTGGCTCAACTAAGCGCTGGCCAAGCAAGCGATACGTCTGAAGAGAAGGTTCGCAGTGAAGGCTTTGATGCTTCATTGCAAAGACCGCAATATTCAGGCCGTTCGGAAGAGCGAGCGTCAGACGTTCAACCTGCGCAAGCAGCAAAACAGCCAGTATCCTTTGATTCTCCAGAATCGTTTGTGACCTCAATGAAGCCTTACGCGGAAAAAGCGGCAAGTGCGCTTGGTGTGGACTCGTCTCTTCTATTGGCACAAGCTGCCCTTGAAACGGGTTGGGGTTCTAAAATGGTTAAGAACTCTTTGGGCAACAGCAATAACTTATTTAACATCAAAGCAGATAGAAGTTGGAAGGGCGATAAGGTCGCGACTCAAACTCTTGAGTTCCATGGCAAAACCGCCGTTAAAGAGTCAGCTTCCTTCCGTTCTTACTCTAATTTCGAAGATAGCTTTAATGATTACGTGAAGTTCTTGAACGAAAATCCAAGATACGAAACGGCGCTACAGCATCAAGGCAATTCAGAGAATTTCATCAAAGGTATTCATCAGGCTGGTTACGCAACTGACCCTAACTATGCAGACAAGGTTTTACGAGTTAAAGCCAAGATTGATGAGATGAACTAGCGTCATAAATCAACATAGAGAGCTTGCTACTGGCAGGCTCTTTTCTTCTCCGCCCCTTCAGTTCTTACGCGTAATCCATAGTTATCTCCTTACACTTCAATAAATTATCGTCTTTTAATTTCCTATTGTTTTTGTTGGCACATATATTGCTATTATCTTAGTAATATACGGTTGTAGTTAATCAGTTCATTCTGGTTTTGTTAAGTTTTTTGGGGGCATTATGGCGTCGGATCTTCTGAATGTAGGGGCACAAAGTGTTCTTACGGCTCAGAGACAGCTCAACACCACAGGTCATAACATTTCTAACGCTAACACAGAGGGCTATAGCCGCCAGTCTGTGATTCAAGGTGTGAATGACCCGCGCCAGTACGGTGGGCAATCCTACGGTATGGGGGTACATGTGGAAAATGTTCGCCGCTCTTGGGATCAGTTTGCCGTCAAAGAACTTAACTTATCGACAACCAATGCCGCCAACAAAGGCGATACCGAAGCCAACCTCGATATGTTGTCGAGCATGTTGTCGTCGGTCGCTTCAAAGAAGATTCCAGAAAACCTCAACGAATGGTTTGATTCCGTTAAGACTCTCGCCGATACCCCAAATGATGTGGGTGCGCGTAAGGTCGTGTTAGAGAAAGCAGGGCTTGTAACTAAAACCTTGAATGAATTTCATGAAACAGTTCGTCAACAGTCTGATTCTACGAATAAAAAATTAGATATGGGTATCGAGCGAGTTAACCAACTTGCGTACGAGATCCGTGATGTTCAGCGTTTAATGATGCGAACTCCTGGGCCTCATAATGACCTACGAGATCAGCATGAAAAGTTGATTAATGAGCTTTCTGGTTACACCAAAGTTACGGTGACACCACGCTCAAATGCCGAAGGGTTTAATGTCCATATTGGTAATGGCCATACCTTGGTCTCTGGTAGTGAAGCGAGTCAGCTGAAGATGGTTGATGGCTTACCCGATGCACATCAGCGCCGCCTAGCGATTGTTGAAGGTAAGTCTTTAAAACCGATCACCAGCAGTGATATCGACGGAAAAATCGGCGCCATGCTAGACATGCGTGACGAACATATCCCAGCAATCATGGATGAGCTTGGTCGTTTGGCGACCGCGTTTTCATATGAGGTCAATAGTCTTCAAGAACAAGGTTTGGATCTTAACGGCAACGTAGGTAAGGACTTGTTTACCGACGTGAACTCAGAGCTGGTGGCAAAATCTCGTGTCACGGCTAGCGGGCAATCGAAAGCCGATGTTGCGGTATACATTGATGATACTTCTGCCTTAAAAGGCGGTGAGTATGGACTGAAATACGATGGCAGTGATTATGTCGTGACTAAGCCGAACGGTGAGACCGTTAAGATGGCGACCGACTCTAGCGGTAGTGCTTTTTATCTTGATGGCATGCGAGTGGAAGTACGTAACCCTCCTGAACTAGGAGAGAAACTGTTACTGCGTCCAACGCGTAATTTTGCTGCGCAGATTCATATGGAAACCAAAGACCCGAAAGACATTGCTGCGCAAAGTTATGAGGCATCGACCACGTTTGCCAAGGGTACAGCGGGATTTAAAATCCTAGAAGCAGGTCAACTGCGTGAGTTTGAAGTGATTGTCTCACCAAAAGGTGAGCAGTTTGCTGTGACGGATCCGAAGGGTAACATTTTAATGCAGCCTCAACCGTATCCGCCACAAGGGCCAGTGACCATCAACGGTACAACGTTTGAGCTCACACCCGGTGCGGTGGCAAATGATAAGTTTACGGCAAACCTTGTCCCATCAGAAGGTGACAACGGTAACCTGCGTAAGCTACAAGATCTTCAAACAGGAAAGCTGTTGAATGATGGTGAGTCTACGATTTTAGACCTTTACCACAACTTGAATACTAATACGGGCTTGAAGTCTTCAACGGCAAATCGCCTGAGTGATATTGCGACATTAGAAAAACAGTCGGCTCAAGAACGTATTGCTTCTATCTCGGGAGTAAACCTCGATGAAGAAGCGGCAAACATGATGAAATTTCAGCAAGCGTATATGGCTTCTTCACGTATCATGCAAGCAGCCAATGATACGTTTAACACTATTTTGGCTCTGAGATAGGAAGGTATAAATGTTGAATCGTATCTCTAGCTTCCATAATTATCAGTCAGTACAAAACGACTTGCGCCGTCAAGAGAACAAGGTGCATCACAACCAAGCACAACTTGCTTCGGGTAAGAAGTTACAGTCGCCAAGTGATGACCCATTAGCGACGCACTATTTACAGAACATTGGTCAGCAGTCAGAACAGCTTAAACAGTATGTCGATGCGATTACTCTAGTCAGAAACCGTCTTGAGCATCATGAAGTATTGGTTTCTAACACTGAAGGCTTTGCTGATGAAGCAAAACGAACCGTGATGGAAATGATCAACGGTGCGCTTTCTCCGGAAGACCGTTTAGCTAAGAAGCGTGAAATTCAAGAACTGGCGAATAACTTCCTGCATTTAGCCAACTCTCAAGATGAGTCGGGTAACTACACGTTTGCAGGCACTAAGCCGAAAAATCAGCCTTTCTTTCGAGATAACGAAGGGAATGTGACATATCAAGGTGATGACTACCAACGCAAGATGCGTGTGGCAAGTAGCTTTGAAATGGCAATGAATGATCCGGGCAGCAAGATGTTTATGGAAATAGACAACCCGTTCGGTGACTACGAACCTCAGTACGAGCTTGAACCTGCGTCTGAGTTATTGCTCGGGCGTGCGACCAACAGCGATGAAGATGGGTCTACTTATAAAGTGACGTTTGTCGACATGCAGACGGGCAATTTCGCTTATCAGCTTGAAAAAGACGGCGCAGTGGTTGCGGCTGAAGATTTTGATCCTTCGACAGGCATTGTTTATGAAGGGCTGAATATTCAAATCAAAGGCCAAATCACTAAAGGTGATTCGATCACCTTAGAACCACGAGAGACTTTCTCTATCTTTGATACGTTCAAAGAGGCTGCTGAGCAGGCTGAAAACCCGGTATCGGATGCATCAGCAACAGCGAAACTGCACCAAGTAACTGAAGAGTTCCACGCTGCGTTTATCCATTTGACCAAGGCAAGAACCGATGTTGGTGCACGCTTGAGTACTTTGGATATTCAAGAGCAACAACATGAAGATTTCAAGTTGTCTTTAGCAAAAGCAAAAAGCAACTTTGAAGACTTGGATTACTCGAAAGCGATCATTGAGTTCAATGAAAACTCTCGAGCACTACAAGCTTCTCAACAAGCGTTTGGCAAAACCAAAGACCTGACCTTGTTTAACTATATTTAATGATCAATCGGTATTTAATGGTGGCTTGTCGATCACCATGGCGTTGATTCCTTGCCGTATGTGCTATGCCATACGTGCGAATGACGCCACAGTTTGCCGCTTTTTTGTACGAAGCATGATGTTTCTAGAATAGCGGCAAAAAACGGCAATAAGGAAGGTGAATGTTTTTCATCTTCTAATAGTAGAAAATCATAATTGCGCAGTGTTGTTTGTAAGCTTCTGATTTTTAGATAATTAAAAAATTATTTATATGATATTAAACTTGGCATACAACTTGTATCTGTGTTGGTTATAAATGATTAATACAGATCTTAAACCTTGTATAGGGTTTATCGAGTAATACACGGTCAGTGCTTATCCATATGAGAGTAAAGCTGGCCGCTTCGCAGAAACTTTGCGAACTCATAAGGAGAGCAAAATGGCTATCAATGTAAGCACTAACGTATCTGCTATGACAGCACAGCGTTACCTGAATAAAGCATCTAATGACTTAGCGACTTCTATGGAGCGTTTGTCATCTGGTCACAAGATCAACAGCGCGAAAGATGATGCGGCAGGTCTGCAAATCTCGAACCGTCTAACCGCTCAGTCTCGTGGTCTTGATGTGGCAATGCGTAATGCCAACGACGGTATTTCGATTGCTCAAACAGCAGAAGGCGCGATGAACGAATCGACTAACGTACTACAACGTATGCGTGATCTAGCGATTCAATCATCAAACGGCACTAACTCGCCGGCAGAGCGTACTGCACTGAACGAAGAGTCAATGGCACTTCAAGATGAGCTTAACCGTATTGCGGAAACCACATCGTTTGGTGGTCGTCGTCTACTGAACGGTTCATTCGGTGAAGCTTCATTCCAGATCGGTTCTAACTCTGGTGAAGCAATGATCATGGCTCTGACAAGTATCCGTGCAGATGACTACCGTATGGGTGGTACTACGTTCGATTCAGAAAACGCGAAAGATAAGAACTGGGAAGTGCCGCCAACAGCGAGCGATCTTAAGTTCGAATTCAAAACCAAAGCGGGTGAAGACATCGTTTTAGATATCAATACCAAAGCGGGCGATGATATCGAAGAGCTTGCGACTTACATTAATGGTCAGTCTGATCTTGTGAACGCATCGGTTACTGATGATGGTCGCATTCAACTGTTCGTTGCTGAACCTGACCTTGACGGCCCAATGTCTATCTCTGGTGGTCTAGCGTCTGAGCTAGGTATTAAGAGTGAAGGCCGCGCAACCTCGGTTCAAGATGTTAGCTTAACCAGCGTTGCGGGTTCACAGAACGCGATCAGCGTGATTGATTCTGCAATGAAGTACGTGGATTCACAGCGTGCTGATTTGGGTGCAAAACAGAACCGTCTAAGCCACAGTATTAATAACTTGGCAAACGTACAAGAGAACGTAGACGCTTCAAACAGCCGAATCAAAGATACGGACTTTGCGAAAGAGACGACGCAAATGACCAAATCACAAATTCTGCAACAAGCAGGTACTTCAATACTTGCTCAAGCAAAACAGTTGCCTAACTCTGCAATGTCATTATTGCAATAGTTATTGGTTGAACTTGCTGCTCGTGTTCAGACGTGAGCCATGCAGCAAGGGAAACTGGCAAGCATACTTACTATTGAATGTTTAGCTCTCTCATCTCTCACCTGCTATCCATTTTTGCAGTAAGAATGCAACGGCAAGTCGGAAATGTGTTCATTTCTCGATGATCTCCACACAGGCTCTGACGCGCCAACTAGCCCCGGTTCTCTCAAAGGAAAAGGGGCTTTTTCCTTTCTGTATTTCTTGTTTTTGCTATTTATTTTCCTGTGAACTTTCTCGCACTACCTTTTCCAAATCTCTATTTGATGGTTCTTCTTCACGACAAATAATCTCATCTATTACACAAGATTTGCGTAAGTCAGAGATCTTTGGCGATTGATCATTTCTCGACCTTGAGCCATTTAGACGGCGGTTCGTACGCTTTCTGAACAGATTAAGATCTTTTTCCAATTGAAATCTATCGCTGTATTAGAAAATGATGAAAATTAAGTTGTTGATAAATATTAGATTAATATTTTTTTTGTGGTTTTTTGAAAGTTTTTCTAAAGCTTCTGATTTTCGCGCCGTTATTAAAAGTAACTTTGAGAGAACTACTTGGTTTTCCGAGACGTCGGAAACCGCTATACCGGAAAATCAATTGGAGAAATCACCATGGCAGTGAATGTAAATACAAACGTTTCAGCGATGACAGCGCAACGTTACCTAAACAACGCAAACAGCGCACAACAAACATCAATGGAGCGTCTAGCTTCTGGCTCAAAAATCAACAGCGCAAAAGATGACGCTGCGGGTCTACAAATCTCGAACCGTTTGAACGTTCAAAGTCGTGGTCTTGATGTTGCTGTACGTAACGCGAACGACGGTATCTCAATCGCACAAACAGCTGAAGGTGCAATGAATGAGACGACTAACATCCTGCAACGTATGCGTGATTTGTCTCTACAATCTTCAAACGGCTCAAACTCAAAATCTGAGCGTGTAGCGATTCAAGAAGAAGTAACAGCGCTGAACGACGAACTGAACCGTATCGCGGAAACGACGTCTTTTGGTGGCAACAAGTTGCTTAACGGTACTCACGGTACTAAATCATTCCAAATCGGTGCAGACAACGGTGAAGCGGTAATGCTTCAACTGAAAGACATGCGCTCTGATAACGCTCAGATGGGTGGTAAGAGCTACCAAACTGAGAACGCGAAAGATAAAGATTGGAACGTTCAAGCAGGCTCTAACGACCTAAAAATGTCGTTCACTGATAACTTCGGTCAAGCACAAGAAATCGACATCAGCGCAAAAGCGGGTGACGACATCGAAGAGCTAGCAACGTACATCAACGGTCAACAAGACTCTGTTAAAGCGTCTGTAACTGAAGACGGTAAGCTACAAATGTTTACTGGTAACAACAAGGTTGAAGGCGAAGTGGCATTCTCTGGCAGCCTGGCTGGCGAACTAGGCATGCAACCTGGCAAAGACGTAACGGTTGATACTATCGACGTAACATCAGTTGGCGGCGCACAAGAGTCTGTAGCTATTATCGATGCGGCACTTAAGTATGTAGATAGCCACCGTGCTGAGCTAGGTGCTTTCCAAAACCGTTTCGACCACGCTATCAGCAACTTAGACAACATTAACGAGAACGTTAACGCATCTAAGAGCCGTATTAAAGATACCGATTTCGCGAAAGAAACGACTCAGATGACTAAGTCTCAGATCCTTTCTCAAGCTTCAAGCTCGATTCTTGCTCAAGCGAAGCAAGCTCCGAACTCGGCACTTAGCCTACTAGGTTAATCGATTAAAAAGCCACGTTGACTATAAGCGTCAACGTTAGGCTTCCACAAATTAGCTCGTGGTGAGAGATGAGCGCTAAACAGACCCAGCTTCGGCTGGGTTTTTTATTGCCTGCAATTTGGAGAAGGGGGGAGTTTTGGTGTTGGTCGTTGATTGGAAAGCGAGATTCCCTATCACGCTCGCTCCTCACTGTAGGGAGTGACGGGAATTGGGAAATGATGGTTTCCTCGCTTACTACATCGAAGCAGTCTTTCGTCACCCCAGAATCGAGTAGAACGAGATATCAGGGATCTCTTCTGACTTTATATTCAACACTACGCTCATTAACTTAAATAATGGGGCAACTTTAGCGAATGTCGCCCTATTAATTGAAGCCCGATCACACTTTCCTTTGTTGTTGAAAAGAATATGAAAAAAAGCGCATTTTTTATTAAAGCTTCTAATTAAGGCGCCGTTAAAGGGATTGAGAGAAATGATATGTACCAATGTAAGGTGAGAGAGACACTGGTGCATAAACAAAATTGACATGTATTAGTGTGAGGTGAGAGTCACATAAGTACATTAAAAAATGCCTAAAGGAGATCAACTATGGCGATTAATGTAAGCACAAATGTGTCTGCAATGACGGCTCAGCGCTACCTAAATAGCGCGGCTGAAGGTACTCAAAAATCAATGGAGCGTTTGTCTTCTGGCTATAAAATCAATAGCGCAAAAGATGATGCTGCAGGCCTACAAATCTCTAACCGCTTAACGTCGCAAAGTCGTGGCCTAGATATGGCTGTGAAAAACGCGAATGACGGTATCTCTATTGCACAGACAGCTGAAGGTGCAATGAATGAGTCAACCAACATTCTGCAACGTATGCGTGACCTTTCTCTTCAATCTTCAAACGGTTCGAACAGCAAATCTGAACGTGTTGCGATCCAAGAAGAAGTCTCTGCTCTAAACACAGAACTTAACCGTATCGCTGAAACGACCTCTTTTGGTGGTAACAAGCTTCTGAACGGTACTTACGGCAGCCAATCTTTCCAAATCGGTGCTGACTCAGGTGAAGCAGTAATGCTATCTATGAGCAACATGCGTACTGACACTCAAGACATGGGTGGTAAGAGCTACGGCGTTACAGAAGGCAAAGATGCTTCTTGGCGTGTAGGTGCGGGTGCTGATTTAACAATCAAATACAACGATAAGTTTGGTGAAGCGCAAGAGCTATCTATCTCTGCTAAAGAAGGCAACGATATCGAAGAGCTAGCAACTTACATCAATGGTCAAAGCCAAGACGTTAAAGCGTCTGTGGGTGAAGGCGGTAAACTGCAACTTTTCGCTTCAAGCCAAAAAGTTGAAGGTGATGTTGAGTTTGGCGGCAGCCTTGCGGGCGAACTAGGTATCGGTGCTGGTAAAGACGTTACCGTTAACGATATCGACGTAACTTCTGTTGCAGGTGCAAACGAAGCAGTATCTATCATTGATGGTGCTCTAAAATCTGTTGATAGCCAACGTGCTTCTCTAGGTGCTTTCCAAAACCGTTTTGACCATGCAATCAGCAACTTAGACAACATCAACGAAAACGTTAATGCGTCTAAGAGCCGTATCAAAGATACCGATTACGCGAAAGAAACAACGGCAATGACGAAGTCTCAAATCCTACAACAGGCGAGTACTTCTATCCTAGCTCAAGCGAAACAATCACCATCAGCAGCTCTAAGCTTATTGGGCTAAACTTACCTCGGTAAGTAGCGGTAAACTCTACTCTGGGTAGAGTTTTACTGTATGGCTCATAAAGGAGGGAGGGAGAGTGTTATGGAAATATCATCCAACGCATCGAACATCCAGCCTTATGGCTCACCTAATGGCATTAAAATTGCAAGCGATGAAGGTAGTAGTGCGTCGAGTCTTTCGCGACTAAAAGAAGCAACATCTTATGACAAGGTAGAGAAATCGAAAGAGGAAGCTACCGAAGCGGCGATTCAATTAGCTCAACATAGACAAGAGTTAAATGATGAAGAGCGAGTCAAAATGGTGGAGAAGGTAAACGAGTTTATCTCCTCTCTCAATAAAGGTGTGGCTTTTAAGGTCGATGAAGAATCTGGGAGAGATGTGGTTACCATTTATGAGACCACAACCGGTGATATTATTCGCCAGATCCCTGATGAAGAAATGCTTGAAATTCTAAGACGCCTAGCAGCCCAAAACTCGAATAGTCGAATATTTGAGGTGAAGGTTTAAGTCGTATTATTGAGGTGATTTAATGAGTTTTGGCCCAATGGGGATTTCGTCTGGCATGGATATCAATTCCATGGTCAGCAAAATTGTTGATTCGGAGCGTGTACCTAAACAGCAACGAATCGACAATGAACGAACGCGAATCGATACCAGCATTAGTGCCTATGGAAGACTCAGAGAATCCCTTGATTCGATGAAAAACCTGATGACAAACTTTCGTCAGGAAAAAGCTTTTGCTGTGCGAACAGTGGAAAGTACCGATGAAGCGCTTGTCTCTGCAACCGCGACTACCGAAGCGATCGCTGGCAAATATGCCATCGATGTGTTGCAGCTTGCCCAAAGCCATAAAGTGGCTTCTGATGTACTGTCAGAGGACATGAAATTTGGCCCAGGTAAGCTGCAGGTTTCGCTTGGTGATGACAGCTTTGACGTGCAAGTTGGCGACAGATCGAGACTTATCGAAGTTGTTCGTGGTATCAACGGTGCAGATAGCAACCCAGGCGTTCGTGCATCTATTATCAACGATGTCGAAGGTCCAAGACTTATTATTGCCTCGAACCAGTCTGGTTCAGATCAGCAGATCAGCATTAATGTTGAGTCAGATGCTGCCAATCCCTTAAAAAAACTCGAATACAAAACGCTTGAAGAACGTGTTAAAGCGCTAGAGAAAGCGCGCGTTGCTGCTCAAGATATTCTAGCTCTAACCCCTGCAGGAAAAGCCGTTGAACTCATCGATGAAGTGATCGCTAGCGATGACCCAAATGCGAATGAAACACTCGATAAAGATGGCAATATCATCCCAGCAGCCCAAACCGATTCTACTTCAGATGTTGACGGAGACTCTAAAAGTCTCAGCTACGGTGAGCAAGCAGCCGCCGACGGCCAAGCCGCCCTAGACGCAGCTCAAGCGGCAAAGTCTGTGATGCCTGAAGATAATATCCCTGGCTGGACTGAAACCGCGTCAGGTACGCTTTTAGATTCTTACTACACACCAGAACTTGAGCTTGATGAAAAAGCGATAGAGAAGGCACCCGATGTGCCGGGGTGGTCAAATGCTGCCTCAGGTACTCTGACCGATTCATACGTGACACCGAAAGAAGCCCAACAAAAGCTTGAGGCTGAGCAAGCGCGTATCGAAGAGAAGATTTCACAAGAAAAAGCGGAGTTGGCTGAGAAAGTTCAAAAAGGCGAACTCACCGCAGAGCAAGCCAAGAAAATTGAGCGTGCCAAATTAGAACCCGAAGAGCGCGAGCTCTTAGAGAAGGTCGATAAAGCGCAAGCAGACCTTGAACAAGCACAGCAATCTTTTGATACCTATAGTGGAATGACTGAAGTTCAGGCTGGCCAAGATTCTATGGTTGTCCTAGATGGTGTTGCTCAACTCTCTAGTAATAACAATGTGATTGAAGATGCCATTGAAGGTATTGATATTACGGTGAAAGGAAAAACGCCAAAAGATAAGCCGCCGGCAGAAATTGGTGTGGAGTACGACCGTAACAGTGTTCGCCAAGATATCGAATCCTTTGTGAGCTCTTATAACCAGTTCTATCAAGTGTCGAAAGACCTCGCGGGTGTTGATCCAACGACTGGTCAAAAAGGCCCGCTCTCTGGTGACAGTACAGTGCGTAACGCCGACTCCCGATTGAAAGGGGTGTTCTCATCAAGTATCGAAGGTGCGCCAGACAATCTAAAGTCTTTGACTGAATTCGGTATCACCACCACAAGACAAGGCTCGCTAGAAATCAACTACGATATGCTTGACCGTCAACTCAACAATAACTTTGATAAGTTGGGTGAGTTCTTTGGTGGCAACAACGGTTTCGCCAAAAAAGTGGAAGATGCGATTCAAGGTATCACAGGTATCACGGGTTCAATCCGTACTAGAGAAAAGAGCTTGGTCGAGCAAAACTACCGTTTGGTTGATGACCAAAGCGCGCTCGACCGCCGCATGGACAGCCTAGAGAGCCGTACCCACTCTAAGTTCACAGCCATGCAAGATGCGACCAGTAAGATGCAATCTCAGCTGGGCAGTATGATGAATGCGTTGGGCTAATAGATGAATAGCCAGCTACAAGAGCTTTGTGAACTCGATCAACTAATTATCTCTAAACTGGAATTTAGTGAAATTAATGCTGAAGAAATAACGCAGCTTGTCGATAACAGAGAACAGTTATTGCAAAACGTACTTCAAATAATCGACTCACATCCCGACGTTAAGCAAAGTTCTGAATGGTTTGAAGCCATTACCAGAACCAGAAAATTAGTCGAATTGATGCAGTCTGAGACGAGTCGAGTAGGTAAGACCCTACATAAATACCGTCACGGCGCTAAATCAGTTCAACAATACAAAAAGTTTTTATAGAAGAGGTTTACTATGCGCGGTTCTTTACAGGCATATAAAAAGGTATCAGTGGATAGTCAGCTAACGGCTGCCTCACCGCATAAGATTGTACAAATGCTAATGGCCGGTGCTATCGAGCGTTTGATTCAAGGCAAAGCGGCAATGCAAGCAGGCAACATCCCAGTGAAAGGTGAGCGACTTGGTAAGGCTCTAGATATCATTATTAGCCTACGTAGTTGCCTATCTATGGACGATGGTGGCGATATTGCGAAAAACCTAGATCAACTTTATGAGTTCATGATCACGCAAATTTCTGCGGCAAATCACAAAAATGACCCACAGCCTATTGATGATGTTATCGATATTATTCGCGAAATTAAGAGCGCTTGGGACCAAATTCCGAACGAATATCACAACTTGACGTCCGCTGACGTAGGTATTTAAAGAAAAATTGCAGTTTTAACCAATCTCATACCCCTTAATTGGTTGGTTGCCTTATTTTTTTAATCAAATAAAATAGAAGCCATTAGATAGCCTAATGGCTTTTTTCGTTGCTGATTTCCTAAATTTGTCCACGTAGACCATAACCATTGATACTTTTCTCTGTTTTATCGATTACGTCGCTCACCGTTTTTCTGCATCGCACCAAAATAAAGGCAATAATTCCTACTTATGCAAGGTTTGGCAAAACTGCTTGTCGTCGACGATAACGCTCAAGATCGTCACAATTTAAGCACAATATTAGAGTTTGTAGGAGAGAGCTGCGAAGTAATCAGCTCTGAACAAGCACGTAAAGTTGACTGGTCACTACAGTGGGCCGGCTGCATTATTGGTACCATTAAAGGTAAAGGCTTCAACGCATTACTGAATGAGAAGCTTGTTCACGCCAATCACATCCCTTTACTGGTGATTGGCAAAAACAATCACCCGGTTGACGAGTTGACTAACTATGTTGGTGAGCTTGAACTTCCTCTTAACTACCCGCAATTAAGTGATGCATTAAGACACTGTAAAGACTTCTTAGGCCGCAAAGGTGTTCAAGTTGTGTCTTCGGCACGCAAGAACACCCTGTTTCGCAGCCTAGTAGGACAAAGTGCTGGCATTCAAGAAGTACGTCACTTAATTGAACAAGTCTCTTCTACGGAAGCGAACGTGCTGATTCTTGGTGAATCTGGTACAGGCAAAGAAGTCGTAGCGCGTAACATTCACTATCACTCTAAACGTCGTTCAGGGCCTTTTGTTCCTGTAAACTGTGGCGCGATTCCACCTGATTTGCTTGAAAGTGAACTGTTTGGTCATGAGAAGGGCGCATTTACTGGGGCGATTACCGCACGTAAAGGCCGTTTTGAATTGGCTGAAGGTGGCACACTGTTTCTTGATGAAATTGGCGATATGCCGATGGCGATGCAAGTTAAGCTGCTACGAGTGCTGCAAGAGCGATGCTTTGAGCGTGTAGGTGGCAATAGCACCATACAAGCTGATGTTAGAGTGATTGCGGCAACCCACCGCAACCTTGAAGATATGATCGACGATGATTCGTTCCGTGAAGATCTTTACTACCGCTTAAATGTATTCCCGATTGAAATGCCGGCGCTTCAAGATCGTAAAGAAGATATTCCACTGTTGCTTCAAGAGCTGATGACTCGAATGGAAGCGGAAGGCAGCATGCCTATCTGTTTCACGGCTCGTGCTATCAACTCTTTGATGGAGCATTACTGGCCAGGTAACGTTCGTGAACTAGCGAACCTGGTTGAACGAATGGTTATCTTGTATCCAAACAGCTTGGTTGATGTGAATCACCTGCCAACTAAATATCGATACAGCGATATCCCTGAGTTCCAGCCAGAGTTTAATAGCTTTGGATCTGAAGAGGAGCAAGAGCGTGATGCACTTGCTGACTTATTCTCAGAAGATTTCAGTTTTGATCAGCAAGATGATGATATTGCCGACAATGCTAATGCGCCTCAAGAGTTACCGCCAGAAGGGGTTAACTTGAAAGAGCTACTCGCGGATATGGAAGTGAATATGATCAATCAAGCGTTGGAAGCGCAGGGCGGCATTGTTGCTCGTGCTGCTGACATGCTTGGAATGCGTAGAACCACTCTGGTTGAAAAAATGCGTAAATATAACTTGCAGCGATAGTGTCCAGTTTTCGATGAAAACGAAAAACTAGCACACACTTTTTAGCTATTTGGTAACTCTAGCTAAGTGAACAGATAAACCATAGTCGAGTTGTTGCTTGCTTAACTATGTGATAAATATAGCAAATAGCCTGACTCGTGTTGTACGTCTCAGGCTGTTTTAGTATTTGAGGCAAATTTTTGACATGCGCGTATCTAACGAACCAGAAAATCAATCACACCTAGATTCTGTTGAACAGCAGGTTGAGCGCTATAAGCAAGTACTCGACGTGATGCCAGCTGGGGTTATCTTGTTAGATACACACGGCGAAGTGAGAGAAGCGAACCCTGAAGCGCATCGTATTCTTGGTGTTGAGTTGGTTGGCGAGAAGTGGTTTTCAGTGATTCAAAGTGCCTTTGACCCAAAAGACGATGACGGTCATGAGATCTCATTGAAGAACGGGCGAAAAGTGCGTTTGGCTATTTCAGCCTCTACCACGGGTCAGCTGATTTTGATTACCGATCTGACCGAGACCCGACTATTGCAGTCTCGCGTGAGTGATCTTCAGCGTTTGTCTTCATTAGGTAGAATGGTGGCCTCGCTTGCCCATCAAGTGCGAACGCCGCTTTCAAGTGCGATGCTGTATGCATCAAACCTTGCCGCGCCAAATCTGCCGCCGGCAACAAAAACGCGTTTTCAATCTAAGCTTATGGATAGATTGCATGACTTAGAGAAGCAAGTGAACGACATGCTGTTGTTTGCCAAAGGTGGTGACAACAAAGTCGTTAAGCCATTTACTGTGGCTGAATTGATCACTGAATTTCACCCTATGGTGGAAGCGGCATTGAAAACTAACCAGATTGATTATTGCCAAGAAGTTGAGGGCGAACAGACTCAAATGTTCGGCAACGCCAATGCTATCGCCTCAGCGTTAAGCAACCTAGTGTTGAACGCGGTTCAAATTGCGGGTAAGGAATCGCAGATCGATGTTTTTTTTAGGCCCGTAAATGGCGAGCTTAAGATATCAGTGCAAGACAGTGGCCCCGGCGTACCGAAAGATCTTCAAGGTAAAATAATGGAACCCTTCTTTACCACTCGTTCACAAGGTACAGGTCTAGGCTTAGCGGTTGTACAAATGGTATGTCGAGCACATGAAGGCCGACTGGAATTGATATCAGAAGAAGGCGACGGCGCATGCTTTACCATGTGTCTACCGCTTGAAAGAAGTGCTTCTTCTGAAGACTAATAAGTTTTAACTGAATTTACACTGGAGAATCCTATGGCTCAAAGCAAAGTGTTAATCGTCGAAGATGATGAAGGTCTACGCGAAGCCCTTGTCGACACACTCGCGCTTGCTGGCTATGAATGGCTGGAAGCGGATTGTGCGGAAGATGCTCTGGTCAAATTAAAATCGAACTCCGTTGATATTGTCGTATCTGACGTGCAGATGGCGGGCATGGGTGGCTTGGCACTATTGAGAAACATTAAGCAGCATTGGCCAAATTTGCCGGTATTGCTAATGACAGCGTACGCCAACATCGAAGATGCCGTTGCTGCAATGAAAGAGGGCGCTATCGACTATATGGCAAAGCCATTTGCGCCAGAAGTGCTGCTCAACATGGTCAGCCGTTATGCGCCTGTAAAGTCGGATGACAACGGCGACGCTATCGTTGCTGATGAAAAAAGTATCAAGCTAATGATGCTGGCTGATAAAGTTGCGAAAACCGATGCCAACGTCATGGTGTTGGGCCCGAGTGGTTCTGGTAAAGAGGTGATGTCTCGCTACATTCACAATGCTTCTAGCCGAAAAGATGGCCCGTTTGTCGCGATTAACTGCGCGGCGATCCCAGACAACATGTTAGAAGCGACCCTGTTTGGTTATGAAAAAGGCGCATTTACTGGCGCTATTCAAGCTTGCCCGGGGAAATTCGAGCAAGCGCAGGGCGGTACAATTCTGTTGGATGAGATCAGTGAAATGGATCTTAGCCTACAAGCCAAACTACTACGTGTTTTGCAAGAGCGCGAAGTTGAGCGATTAGGTAGTCGTAAGAGCATCAAATTGGATGTTCGTGTATTAGCGACCAGTAACCGAGACCTTAAACAGTATGTTTCTGAAGGGAATTTCCGTGAGGATTTATACTATCGTTTGAATGTATTCCCAATTTCTTGGCCACCACTGTGTGAGCGAAAAGGTGATATTGAGCCTTTAGCTAAGCACTTAGTTGAGCGTCATTGCACCAAACTTGGTATGCCTGTACCGGTTATGTCAGCGCAAGCGATCAGTAAACTCGTCAATTATCCGTGGCCGGGCAATGTTCGCGAATTAGACAATGTGGTACAGCGTGCGCTAATATTGAGCGAACAAGAGAACATCTCTGGTGAGCATATCCTTCTTGAAGGTGTCGATTGGCAAGACGCAAGCAGCCTACAACAAATCGTCGAAGGCAGTGACGTAGCTGCGCCAGAAATTAAGCCTATTGCCGAAGCAAACCCAATCAATAAAATCGCGGCTAGCAGCGAAGGGTTAGGTAATGAGCTTAGAGATCAAGAGTATGCGATCATTCTTGAAACCCTGATTGCATGTAATGGCCGACGCAAAGATATGGCTGAAAAACTGGGCATTAGCCCTCGTACACTGCGTTACAAGTTGGCTAAAATGCGCGATGCTGGAATAGATATCCCAAACTGAGGATAGATTAGTAGTGTCAGCTTTCTGACTAGTGTAATACGATATCTAGTCAATTAAATGTGTGGCATGCTAATTGCTCTGTCAATAATATAGCTAAATAGATGGTCATAATTTTGACTCCTGAGGTAGTAGATGAGAATAGATGGTTTACAAGGCGAAATGCAGGCAATGATGGTCGAAGCTGCCAGCGCGCGTCCCGCAGCAACGGGGCAAGCGGTCGGTGCAGATTTTGGCAACATGCTGACTAATGCCATCAATAATGTGAACTCATTACAAAAGACCTCAGGTGATCTTCAAGCTCGTTTTGATAGTGGCGACCAAAGCGTATCCCTATCGGACGTGATGATTGCTCGTAATAAATCTAGTGTGGCTTTTGAGGCGACGATCCAAATTAGAAATAAATTGGTCGAATCGTACAAAGAGCTGATGAATATGCCGGTATAAGTTGGGTAGTTAAATAGTGGCAGATAATAGTCAAACAACAGATTTAACCGTAAGCGATAGCAACAACCATGCACTTATTGCAGGCTCTGAGCTAGACGGAGAAGGGCAAAATCCCGATCTAGGTGAACGCAGTTCATCGAAGTTCGATATGGCTGTCGGTGATCTTGATTTACTTCGTCAGGTCGTCTTAGTCCTTTCTATCTCTATCTGTGTAGCGCTGATTGTGATGCTGTTTTTCTGGGTAAAAGAGCCAGAAATGCGTCCATTAGGGGCTTACGAAACAGAAGAATTGATCCCCGTTCTTGATTACTTAGATCTGCAAAAGATCGATTACACGCTTGAAGGCAATACCATCTCAGTACCGGCGAGTGAGTACAACTCATTAAAGCTTAATATGGTACGAGCGGGTTTGAATCAAGAGCGAAACGCGGGTGATGACATCCTCATGCAAGACATGGGTTTTGGTGTATCACAACGTTTAGAACAAGAACGCCTTAAATTAAGCCGCGAAAGACAACTTGCCAAAGCCATTGAGCAGATGAAACAGGTGCGTAAAGCTCAGGTTTTATTGGCCCTGCCGAAGCAGAGTGTTTTTGTACGTCATAATCAAGAAGCCTCTGCTTCTGTATTCCTAACTCTAAAAACAGGTACTAACCTCAAGCAGCAAGAAGTTGATTCTGTTGTGGATATGGTGGCAAGTGCCGTTCCGGGAATGAAAACCTCACGTATTACGGTGACCGATCAGCATGGCCGATTGTTGAGCTCAGGCTCTCAAGACCCTATGTCAGCGGCGCGTCGTAAAGAACACGAGTTAGAGCGCAATCAAGAACAAGCGCTGCGTGAAAAAATTGACTCCATCCTGATTCCTATTCTTGGGTTTGGTAACTACACCGCTCAGGTTGATATCCAGCTCGATTTCAGTGCTGTGGAGCAAACCAGAAAACGTTTTGATCCGAATACACCGGCGACTCGAAGTGAATACACCTTAGAAGATTACAACAATGGAAATACGGTGGCGGGTATTCCGGGTGCGTTGAGTAACCAGCCTCCAGCGGATGCCTCAATTCCACAAGATGTGGCTCAGATGAAAGACGGCGCGATGACAGGTCAAGGCTCTGTTCACAAAGAAGCGACTCGAAACTTTGAGCTAGACACCACGATCAGTCATGAACGTAAACAGAGCGGCACGGTTAATCGTCAGACGGTTTCTGTTGCGATCAAAGACCGCCAATCCTTGAACCCAGATACGGGTGAAGTGGTTCATACGCCAATCCCGGCGAGCGAAATCAATGCGATTCGCCAAGTACTGATTGGTACGGTGGGCTTTGATGAAACTCGTGGTGATTTGCTCAACGTATTAAGCATGCAGTTTGCACCTCAAGTAACAGATGTTGTTGCTGATGTGCCAATCTGGGAGCATCCAAACTTCAATGATTGGGTTCGTTGGTTTGCAAGTGCCTTGGTTATCATTGTGGTGGTGTTGGTACTTGTTCGCCCTGCAATGAAGAAACTGCTTAACCCAGCAGCAGACAACGATGAACAGATGTACGGACCTGATGGCATGCCAATTGGTGCCGACGGCGAAACCAGCTTAATTGGTGGTGATATTGAAGGTGGTGAGCTGTTTGAATTTGGTTCAAGTATCGACTTACCAAACCTTCATAAAGACGAGGACGTGCTGAAAGCAGTACGTGCACTTGTAGCGAATGAACCAGAGCTAGCAGCTCAAGTAGTTAAGAATTGGATGGTAGATGGCTAACGAAATAGTTCCACAACAAACTGAAGGCGGTGAAGTGCTTGATGTCTCTAGCGTGGATATCGGCTCTATCTCAGGCGATGAGCGCGCTGCGATCTTGTTGCTCAGTTTAAATGAAGAAGATGCTGCTGGTATTATTCGTCACCTAGAGCCAAAGCAGGTTCAGCGTGTGGGTAGTGCGATGGCGCGAGCTACAGACCTATCCCAAGAGAAAGTAGGCGCTGTGCACCGTGCTTTCTTAGATGATATTCAGAAGTACACCAACATTGGTATGGGCAGCGAAGACTTCATGCGTAATGCGTTAGTTGCTGCTCTGGGTGAAGACAAGGCGAATAACCTTGTTGACCAAATCCTTCTCGGCACAGGTTCGAAAGGTTTGGATTCGCTTAAGTGGATGGATCCTCGTCAGGTGGCGAGCATTATCATCAACGAGCACCCTCAAATTCAAACTATTGTGTTGTCGTACCTCGATGCCGATCAATCGGCTGAGATCCTGTCTCAGTTCCCAGAGCGAGTTCGTCTGGATCTGATGATGCGTATTGCCAACCTTGAAGAAGTTCAACCTTCGGCGCTTGCTGAACTGAATGAAATCATGGAGAAACAGTTCGCGGGTCAAGCGGGTGCTCAAGCTGCCAAAATTGGTGGCCTGAAAGCCGCGGCTGAGATCATGAACTACATGGATAACAACGTGGAAGGCGTCTTGATGGATCAAATCCGTGACCAAGACGAAGACATGGCAACACAGATTCAAGATCTGATGTTTGTCTTTGAAAACCTTATTGAAGTTGATGACCAAGGTGTTCAACGACTACTACGTGATGTTCCACAAGATATTCTACAGAAAGCACTTAAAGGTGCAGATGAAGGTCTACGTGAGAAGATCTTCAAGAACATGTCTAAACGTGCTGCCGATATGATGAGAGACGATATTGAGGCGATGCCGCCAGTCAAAGTCTCTGATGTTGAAGCGGCTCAGAAAGAGATTTTGGGTATCGCGAGGAAGATGGCAGACAGTGGCGAAATTATGCTGTCTGGTGGCGCCGACGAGTTCCTTTAATACAGAAATCTCAAAAGCCCCACACTGTTGGGGCTTTTCTTTATCCAATCTCGAACCACAGATTAACTCAGTTTAACTGCTTGAATTCACAATACAGTTAAGCCACTCATAGATAGGTACTGATATGTCAGGTGATAGAAAACGCGGCTTCCTTCGCCCTGAAGAAGATAATACGGTTGCCCAACCTCAGAAATGGGGGCTGCCTGACTACACCTCTGACGTGAGCAAACAAGCCAAAGAAACCGCTTTTAACTACGACCCTAGTTGGATGCCAACGGTTGAAGAAGCCATTGAAGATGAAGAGCTGGTTCTGACTGAAGAGCAAATCGAGCTGATTAAACAAGGCGCTTATCAGGAAGGGCTGCATCAAGGCCAAGAGGCGGGCTTTAAGCAAGGCTATGAAAAAGGCAAAGAAGAAGGTTTTGCTGCCGGTCACGAAGAAGGCAACGAAGCCGGCAAGCTTGAAGGCGTAACCGCGGGTCAAGAGTACATTCAACAGCAGGTGGCCGTCTTCATGGGGCTGGCAAACCAGTTCGCTCAACCATTAGAGTTGATGAACGCTCAGGTGGAGAAGCAATTGGTCGACATGGTGCTTACCATGGTCAAAGAAGTGGTTCATGTTGAAGTGCAAACCAACCCACAAATCATATTAGATACCGTTAAAGAATCGGTAGAGTCGTTGCCGATTTCTGGTCACGCAATCACATTGAAACTCAATCCGGAAGATGTGGCGATCATTCGCTCTGCGTATGGCGAGACTGAATTGGACTGCCGTAATTGGACGCTGGTCGCAGAGCCAGCACTCAACCGTGGTGATTTACAAATTGAAGCGGGTGAGTCGAGCGTTAACTACCGCATGGAAGATCGTGTAAAGAACGTTATTCAAAATTTCTGCGGCGCAAATCGTCACCAAGGTCATGAGTAATGCTTGAGTTAGCGAATCGTCTCAGTCAGTACAAAGTCGAGGGGCTAAAATCGCGACCAATTGCCTCTGGTAAATTAGTACGCGTTGTTGGCTTAACGCTTGAAGCGACCGGCTGTAAAGCGCCAATCGGCAGTTTGTGTTTAGTCGAAACCATGTCTGGTCAGATGGAAGCCGAAGTCGTCGGTTTCTCTGGCGATAACCTATTTTTGATGCCGAGTGAGCAAATCACCGGGATCTTACCTGGCGCTCGCGTCACGCCAATGACTACCGAAAGTGGTATCCCTGTTGGAATGGAACTGCTCGGTCGAGTGATCGACGGCGTAGGTAATCCACTCGACGGTTTAGGTCCAATCTATACAGAGCAACGCGCTTCATTTAATGCGGAGCCAATCAACCCGTTAGCTCGTAAACCGATTTCTGAACCACTCGATGTCGGCTTGAAAGCCATTAATGGTTTGCTAACCGTGGGTAAAGGGCAACGTATAGGTCTGTTTGCTGGCTCTGGTGTCGGTAAATCCGTAACTCTGGGCATGATGACTCGAGGCACAACTGCGCAAGTAGTGGTCGTAGGCCTAATCGGTGAGCGTGGACGAGAAGTTAAAGAATTTATTGAAGAGATTCTTGGTGAAGATGGCCGTAAGCGTTCGGTTGTTGTTGCCGCTCCTGCCGACTCATCACCATTGATGCGCTTAAAAGGCTGTCAAACCGCGTTGGCTGTCGCCGAGTACTTCCGCGACCAAGGCTTAGATGTTCTGCTACTCATGGATTCATTGACCCGTTTTGCTCAAGCTCAGCGTGAAATTGCTCTGTCTGTGGGTGAGCCGCCAGCAACCAAGGGCTATCCGCCATCAGTCTTCGCTAAGCTTCCTGCGCTGGTGGAACGAGCAGGTAACGGCAATGATGAACAAGGTTCTATCACGGCTTTCTTTACCGTGTTAACCGAAGGCGATGACTTACAAGATCCGATTGCGGATGCGTCGCGAGCAATTCTCGATGGTCACGTTGTGTTATCTCGTGAGATGGCCGATGCCGGTCACTACCCAGCGATTGACGTTGAGAAATCCGTCAGTCGTGTTATGCCGCAAATCACCACTGAAGAACATGTCTTGATGTCGAAAGCGGTAAGGCAAGTGCTGTCTATCTGCCGTAAAAACCAAGATTTGGTGTCGATTGGTGCTTACAAGCCAGGAACGGATCCAGCAATCGATAGTGCCTTCACGTTGAAACCAAAACTGGATGAGTACTTGCAGCAGAAGATGAAAGAGACCGTCCCATACGACATGTGCGTCAACATGTTGAAACATGTATTGGGTGGCTAACGGGTGAATAAGGTTAGTCATGGATAACGCATTAGAATTTTTGCTCGATCAAGCCAAAGATCAAGAGAACCAAGCGGTACTTGCGCTCAACAAAGCGAACTCTGAGCTGCAAGGCTACTATGAGCAGGTTGCGCAGATTGAAAAGTATCGACTGGATTACTGTCAGCAGCTCGTTGACCGCGGCAAGGCAGGCTTAACGGCGAGCCAATATGGTCACTTGAACCGCTTCTTAACTCAGTTGGATGAAACATTATCCAAACAGAGAGAAGCCGAGCACCACTTTAAAAATCAAGTCGACAACTGCCAAAGCTACTGGATGGAGTTACGCAAAAAACGTAAATCCTACGAGTGGTTGATGGAGAAAAAGCAGAAAGAGAAAGCAAAGCTGCAAGATCGAAGAGAACAAAAGCAAATGGATGAGTTTTCGACTCTGTTATACAGCCGAAAGAAGATGTGATCCTAAGCCACGAATGACGTCAGTGCTGTTCTCTATATTGTGAAAACCGAACTTATAGGCATGTTTCTTGCTCCGTTTTATATAAAATTGCGCGTTATGTCCACCAAAGGCATGAAAAGCATCCGACTTTCTTTTTGTTGCCTGATTCATGGCAGCAAAGCTAGTAGATAGAGCTTGTATATATGAATGTTAGTCTTTCCTCAAATTCAGCGACCAACAAAATGTCATCGTTGTTGGACACCGGTTCTGCCTCTTCCAAGGTAGAAGAAACCGGCGACTCTAAAGGTTTCTTTGAGTCCTTTAAAGAAGCGCTCGGCTTTGAAGAAAGTGACAGTAAAGTCGCAGCAAAAGACACAGAAAGCACTGCGAAACCTGATACTAAACAGACATCTACCGAAGGTGAAGCGTCAGCCGAAGCGAACAAAGGTGATTTCGCTGAATCAAAGGCTACTGACGAAGTGAGCGAAGCGCAAAGCAAGCAAGCAGCTTCAGAAGTAGAAGGCGAGAAAGCTGCTGATAAAACATCAGCAGAGGCTGCGTCTGGATCTGAGGCTCAGCTCAAAGCCAATTCGGGCACTGATAGCACTGTCGCTGATAAGACTGTTGCAGATAAGGCAGATGGTAAAGATGCGCAGGATACGACTAACGAATCTAAAGAACATATTGCTCAATCCCAAACTCAGGGTCCATCAGCGGTAGATGGTGCTACGCAGGCATCGCAAGCCAATGCAGCGATGAGCGAAGGCAATAAATTGCTTGGTCAATTGGATGAGGCAAACAAAACCCTAAATCAAGCGCCAAACGGCAAAGGCTTGCCTCAGCAAGGTCAGGTAGAACAAGCCCAAGGTAATATCACCGGTGCTTCTGTTGCAGGAGTTTCCGTTACGGATAAGGCGACACAACAAGCTAAGGCTGCAAATCAGGAGAAGAGCCTTGAAGTCGATTCTGAAATCGCTGTACTTACCGGAGGTAAGGGTGTTTCTCAGCTAACTGATACTGAAATCCGACAGTTGATGGATAAAGGCGTCACTCCAGAACAAATTGAAGCCAGTATGAGCCGAGAGCTGAGCCAAAAGAATGCAGCTAGTGCGGTTGCTGCCGAGCAGAGCCAAGCATTGTCAGCCGTGGATATTGAACTGGCAAAGCAAGTAGATGCCCATACCAAAGCGCTAAACCAATTGAATGGACAAATCGAATCAGAGCAGTCTGTTGTCGATAGCTTGCTTGATAAGCAACAAAGTGGCGCTAAGCTGACGGTTGATGAGCAAGCCGCTTTGGCTAAAGCGACCTCTAACCTAGACCTGTTGAATCAACAGCTCGCTAACGTTCAACAACAAGTAACAGCTTTGCTAAGTCAAGCTCCGGCTGCGAACAGTGCGTCTGGTGAACCCACTGCTATCGATTGGGATAATACGGATTCAAGCGAAACTAAAGCCTTAGCTGCGGCAGCATCAACAGCAGCTGTAGCGACGGCTACACAACAAGTGTCAGCGCAGGCCGCTTCTCAATCAGCAAACAATGCTCTTACGGACAAGGCGGCAATGCTGCACGCCAATAATGCACATGCAGCCCAACAGGCCGCAGCTCAACAAGCTAATGTGGCTTCACCTCAGCAGCAAGCAACGTTGGATCCAGCTTTAACCGCGCAAGGAATGGCGATGAATGCAACGCCAGCTGCCACAAAAGCAGGCTCGACTGATACGCTTCTTAAAGCGGGCGCCGGTGCAGCAGCACTGTCTGGTTTGGGTAAAGCGGGTGCTAAAGAAGATTCTAAAGATTCGACCTTTGCTCAGCAGATCGCTTCTGCGGCTGGTGCACAAGGTACGGCAACGGTGGGTTCAGCACCTACGCGAGCTGAAATTCAAGCTGCTCAACAAGCGCCCTTACAGCTCACCAAAGAGCTAGCCAATGAGCAAGTGGCTGAAAAAGTACAAATGATGATGTCTAAGAACCTTAAGAACTTGGACATTCGTCTCGACCCACCAGAATTGGGCCAAATGAAAATCCGCATGACCATGAATAATGACGTGGCAAACGTGCACTTTACGGTGAGTAATCAGCAAGCGAGAGATGTGATTGAACAAACCTTACCTCGCTTGAGAGAGATGCTTGCTCAGCAAGGTCTGCAGCTTGCCGATTCGTCTGTTCAACAACAGAACTCCGGTCAGGGACAAGATAGATACAACAATGGTGAGCAACAATCCGGCGCTAACCGCACAAATGATACGCAAGGTGATGAAAACCTTGATAGTGGCAGCAATCTTGAATTGAATGTCGCATCAAAGCGTGATGGAATTAGTTATTATGCCTAATATCAGGCTAAGAACGCTTGGTTAATAGAAAAAACCAGTTAATAAAAAGAACCATCAGTTAATCGCAAGAACAGGAAGTTAGAGTAAGATATGGCCGAAGAACAAGATGCACCTAAAGGGAAGAGCAAGCTCCTTATAATTATTATTGCCGTAGTTGTGTTACTGCTTGGTATAGGTGGTGCGCTGTACTTTTTCTTAGGTTCTGACGATAGCGCCTCTGAATCTCAGTCTCAGCCAGCAACGGCTGTGGTCGCTGCAGAGCCGGTTATGTATGTTAATATTCCTCAGCCCTTCTTGTTTAATGTGACAGGTGACAAAAAAGATCGCCTAGTTCAGATAAAAGCACAGCTCATGGTACGTGGCAGTAAGAATGAAGACCTGGCTCGTTACCACTCTCCACTTGTAGAAAGTACGCTACTGGCCACGTTCGCTTCGGCAACGGTTGATCAATTGCGCTCACCAACAGGCCGCGTGGAACTGCGTAATAAGGCAACAGAAGATATTAAAGCAAGCCTGGCTCAAGCTGTTGGCCAGCCTGTGATTGAAAAAGTGTTATTCACTGACTTCGTAATTCAATAGGTAATTTGTGACCGATTTATTAAGCCAAGACGAAATTGATGCGCTGTTACATGGCGTTGATGATGTTGAAGAAGTTGAAGATGTCTTAGAAACCGAAAATGACAATGCGGTCAATTTCGACTTCTCATCTCAAGATCGAATCGTCCGTGGTCGAATGCCGACCCTTGAACTTATTAACGAGCGCTTCGCACGTCATATGCGTATCAGCTTGTTTAATATGTTACGTAAAACGGCTGAAGTGTCGATCAACGGCGTACAGATGATGAAGTTTGGTGAGTACCAAAACACATTGTATGTACCCACCAGTTTAAACATGGTTCGTTTCCGTCCATTGAAAGGTACGGCACTCATCACCATGGAAGCTCGTCTGGTTTTCATTCTCGTAGAGAACTTTTTTGGCGGTGATGGTCGTTTCCACGCCAAGATTGAAGGTCGTGAATTCACGCCTACTGAAAGACGAATCATTCAGTTACTGCTGAAAATTGTTTTTGAAGATTACAAAGAAGCTTGGTCGCCAGTGATGGGGGTTGAGTTTGAATACTTGGATTCCGAAGTGAACCCAAGTATGGCGAACATTGTGAGCCCAACCGAAGTGATTGTTGTGAGTTCGTTCCACATTGAAGTGGATGGCGGTGGTGGTGACTTCCACGTTGTCATGCCTTACTCCATGGTTGAGCCGATCCGTGAACTGCTTGATGCGGGTGTTCAATCAGACAAGATGGAAACCGATGTTCGTTGGAGTACCGCACTGCGTGATGAGATCATGGATGTGCCCGTCAATTTCCGCGTGAATTTGCTAGAGCAAGATATTTCCCTTCGTGATCTGATGGAGCTGCGCCCTGGTGATGTTATCCCAATGAACATGCCTGAGCACGCAACCATGTTTGTCGAAGAACTGCCGACTTATCGTGTGAAAATGGGCCGTTCTGGTGAGAAGCTTGCAGTACAGATTTCGGAAAAAATTCAAAGACCACATGTGGTTAAAACTGATCTCGCTTTTCTAGGTAAAGACTTATTGTCTGAGCTCGAAAACAGTGATGATGACGACGAATAGTAAAATAGATAAAAGTATAGGAATTGGTAATGGAACCTAGTGAAGATCAAAAGCTAGCAGACGAATGGGCTGCAGCACTTGGTGAAGATCCTTCAGCGCCGTCAATTGATGTTGATGATGTGCTTGCGGCACCACTTGATGAGCTAACCGATTCATCATCTCCGATTTCTGAAGATGAGCGTCGTAAGCTGGATACCATTATGGATATTCCAGTGACTATTTCGATGGAAGTTGGTCGCTCTCAGATCAGTATCCGTAATTTACTTCAGTTGAACCAAGGTTCGGTTGTTGAGCTAGATCGAATCGCTGGTGAGTCACTGGATGTGATGGTAAACGGTACCTTGATTGCTCATGGTGAAGTGGTTGTGGTGAACGACAAGTTTGGTATTCGTTTGACTGACGTTATTAGCCAAACAGAACGAATTAAGAAGCTGCGTTAATGAGCTTTTTGTCTCAAAGACTTGCGGGCTCTTTTCTCGGAATGACAGGTTTGTTACGAGGAATCTTGGGAGTAGGGCTATTAACGGCTCCTTCCATTGCCTTTGCAGCAACACCGCCTTCTCTCGATTTAGCGACCACCTTTGGGTCGCTAATTTTCGTTATAGCCTTCATTTTATTTATTGCTTGGCTACTCAAGCGAATGCAAGTACCTGCGATGTCGAATCAACAAGGTTTGGCGATTGTTAGGCAAATCCCTGTTGGTACTAAAGAGCGTATCGCTATTGTGCAAGCGGGTGATGAACAGTTCTTGGTAGGGATTACCACACAATCGATTCAGCTGATCTCTAAGCTCGATAAACCTCTTACTCAGGAGATGCTGGAAAAAAGTACATTTTCAAGTCAGCTTTCCCAGCTAATAAAAAAAGATGCAAACAAGTAACGGACTTTTGAACTCCTCTTACTTTCACCAAGCCGGAGCTTTCCGAGCGGTGAAAGTGTGGTTGGTTCAGCTTATTCTCCTATGCTCAATCGTATTCAGTGTGTCGGTATTTGCACAAGCTGAAGACGGCACCGTCATTCCTGCGAATACCGCTGGCTCGGATTCGGTCACTATCAGCACGATGGAACAAGACCAAGCCAAATCGACAACCATGACCACGGGCAGCTTGACTGGCAATGGTGGCGGCATACCTGCCTTTACCATGACAACCAATGCCAATGGCGGTGAAGACTACTCGATTAACCTGCAAATTCTCGCGTTAATGACCATGCTTGGCTTCTTGCCGGCGATGGTGATTTTGATGACATCGTTCACTCGTATTGTGGTTGTGATGTCTATCTTGCGTCAGGCGATGGGTCTACAACAAACACCGTCTAACCAAGTCATTATTGGTATCGCGATATTCTTGACCTTCTTCATCATGTCGCCAGTGATTAATCAAGTTAACGAACAAGCAGTTCAGCCTTATCTTAATGAACAGATATCGGCACGACAGGCATTTGATGTTGCCCAAAAACCGATTAAATCCTTCATGCTCAAGCAGACTCGAATCAAAGATCTTGAAACCTTTGTTGATATTTCTGGCGCGGAAGTGACTAACCCTGAAGATGTTTCGATGGCGGTTCTGATTCCAGCATTTATCACATCGGAATTAAAAACGGCTTTCCAAATCGGATTTATGCTGTTCTTGCCTTTCCTAATCATCGACTTGGTGGTGGCATCGGTATTGATGGCTATGGGTATGATGATGTTGTCACCGATGATTGTATCGCTGCCGTTTAAGTTGATGCTGTTTGTTCTTGTTGATGGCTGGAACTTGATACTCTCCACACTCGCCGGCAGTTTTGCCTTGTAGCTGGGGGAATAATGAATCCTGAAATATTCGTAGAGTTGTTCCGAGATGCCCTTTGGATGGTATTAATCATGGTTTGCGCCATCATTATTCCTAGCCTGCTGATCGGTTTGGTTGTGGCTGTTTTCCAAGCTGCGACCTCAATCAACGAACAAACCCTGAGTTTCCTGCCGCGTTTGATCGTAACTTTGTTGGCGTTGATGCTATTCGCACACTGGATGACCCAGATGATGATGGAGTTCTTTTTTGAGCTCATCGAACGCTTGCCGCAAGTTCTGTATTAAACCGATATGGAATACCCAACGAGCCTTGTACTAGAGTGGTTAGCCAATTATTTTTGGCCATACACTCGCATCTCAGCGATGCTGATGGTGATGACGGTAACAGGGGCACGCTTCGTGTCGCCGCGTATTCGTCTGTATTTAGGCTTGGCGATCACTTTTGCGGTGATGCCTGCGATTCCGGCCGTTCCCAAAGAGATTGAACTTCTGTCCTTTCAAGGCTTCCTGACTGTCTTCGAGCAAATTGTGATTGGCGTGGCCATGGGTTTTGTTACCCAGTTCATGATTCAAACCTTTGTTATGCTGGGTCAGATCCTCGGTATGCAATCGAGCTTGGGTTTTGCCTCAATGGTCGACCCGGCTAACGGGCAAAACACGCCGGTACTTGGTCAACTGTTCATGCTGCTTGCGACCATGTTTTTTTTGGCGACCGATGGTCACTTGAAAATGCTGCAGCTGGTGGTGTTTAGTTTTAAGACCTTGCCGATTGGCAGTGGCTCTCTAACCTCTGTGGATTTTCGAGAGCTCGCGTTGTGGCTCGGCATCATGTTCAAAACGGCATTAGCGATGTCATTGTCGGGGATTATTGCGCTGCTAACGATTAACCTTTCTTTTGGTGTAATGACGCGTGCGGCACCTCAATTAAACATCTTTTCTTTGGGTTTTGCATTTGCGCTACTCGTGGGTCTGTTACTTTGTTGGTACATCCTTGGCGGCTTGTATAGTCACTATGAGCTATTCTGGATGCAGGGCGAACAACAGATATGTCGTCTAATCCGGTTAGATTGCTAGGAGACTGAAATGGCAGAGTCAGACGGTCAAGAACGCACAGAAGACGCCACGCCCAAACGCTTGCAACAAGCCAAAGAGAAAGGGCAGGTTGCAAGGTCAAAAGAGCTAGCGTCAGCATCGGTATTAATTGTCGGTGCGATTGCTTTAATGTGGTTTGGCGAATCGATGGCGAAGGCTTTGTTCGAGGCGATGCAACGCCTGTTCTCTTTGAGTCGCGACGAGATCTTTGACACCAATAAACTCTTAGAAATTGCCGGTGGTGCACTGGTGAACCTGCTGTTCCCGCTGTTTTTGATACTGATAACCTTGTTTGTTGCTGCCGTCATCGGCGCTGCGGGTGTCGGTGGGATTAACTTCTCAATGCAAGCGGCGATGCCAAAGGCGTCTAAGCTCAACCCACTCAGTGGTATCAAGCGTATGTTTGGCCTGCAAAGTTGGGTTGAACTGCTCAAGTCTATTCTTAAAGTAGCGCTCGTATCGGGGATGGCGATTTATCTGATTCAAGCCTCTCAGCATGATTTAATGCAGCTGAGCATGGACGTCTATCCACAAAACATCTTCCATGCCTTGGATATCTTGCTCAATTTCATCCTGTTGATCAGCTGCTCACTGCTGATTGTGGTGGCGATTGATATCCCGTTCCAGATCTGGCAACACGCCGATCAATTGAAGATGACCAAACAAGAAGTCAAAGACGAATTCAAAGACACTGAAGGTAAGCCGGAAGTGAAAGGCCGAATTCGCATGCTTCAAAGGGAAGCGGCTCAGCGTCGTATGATGGCCGATGTGCCGCAAGCGGACGTGATAGTCACCAACCCAGAGCACTTTTCAGTGGCGCTGCGCTATAAGCAGAATCAAGACAAAGCACCAATTGTGGTTGCTAAAGGTGTCGACCACATGGCGATGAAGATCCGAGAGATTGCGCGTGCAAACGACATCTATATCGTTCCAGCGCCGCCATTGGCGAGGGCGCTTTATCACACCACTGAGCTAGAACAACAAATTCCTGACGGTCTGTTTACGGCAGTTGCACAAGTGCTTGCATATGTTTTCCAGCTTAAACAGTACCGAAAACGAGGTGGTGAGCGACCAAAACTGCAAGATTCTAATATGCCGATCCCACCTGATTTACGTCATTAGATCAATTGCTTGAGCTCTGCGTGATGAACCCTGATAATAGCGAGCTAGCTAATCTTCCTTTTATAGAGGTGATGGCGATAATTTGACGTGAGATGTTGGTACAGTGTTTGCTGTAGTAGCCTGAACATTATAAGCCCATAGCAAACAGCCCTGACTAAGACCTAATCCACTTGTTCAGAGAGCTACAACATAGCGAAACTGTCTAGATTTATGAAATTCTCCCTGCCTTTTGCGGACAAGCTACCTAAAATCCCTAACCGTGCCATGCCTGCGATTGGTGCACCTATTATGGTACTTGCAACGCTTGCTATGGTGGTGTTGCCCATTCCAGCTTTCTTGTTGGATATGTTCTTCACCTTCAACATTGCACTGTCTATGGTTGTGCTACTGGTCTCGGTATATACCCGCAGGCCTTTAGACTTCGCTGCATTCCCGACCGTCCTGCTGATTGCGACTCTACTTCGATTGGCCTTGAACGTTGCTTCGACACGTGTGGTATTGCTTCATGGTCATGAAGGTGGCGACGCGGCCGGTAATGTGATTGAAGCCTTCGGTAACGTGGTTATCGGTGGTAACTATGCGGTAGGTCTAGTGGTGTTCTTGATTCTTATGATCATCAACTTCATGGTTGTAACCAAAGGTGCGGGTCGTATCTCGGAAGTAAGCGCGCGTTTCACGTTAGACGCCTTACCGGGTAAACAGATGGCAATCGATGCCGACTTGAACGCAGGTTTGATCGACCAAGACCAGGCGCGTCTGAGACGTTTTGAAGTAACCAAAGAAGCTGACTTCTACGGTTCGATGGACGGTGCTTCTAAGTTTGTTAAAGGCGATGCGATCGCTGGTATCTTAATCTTATTCATCAACATCATTGGTGGCTTGAGCATTGGTATGGCTCAGTTTGACCTTGGTTTTGGCGAAGCAATCGAAATCTATACACTACTGACTATCGGTGATGGTCTGGTTGCACAAATTCCATCTCTATTACTGTCTATTGCAGCTGCGATGATGGTAACGCGCCAAAATACTGATGAAGATATGGGCGAGCAACTTGTCTTCCAGATGTTCGACAATCCAAAAGCCTTGATGATCACCGCCGCCATCCTTGGCATCATGGGTATTGTTCCGGGTATGCCACATTTCTCGTTCTTGAGCCTTGCCATCGTTGCAGGCGCGGGGGCGTATTACATCGATAAAAAGAACAAGAAGAAGGCGGAAGAGCCTAACCTTCCGGCGACAGTTGAAGCGAATGGAGAAGTAGGCTCTCAGAAGGAGCTCTCTTGGGATGATGTTCAACCTGTCGATATTATTGGTTTAGAAGTGGGTTACCGTTTAATTCCTTTGGTTGATAGAGACCAAGGTGGTGAATTGCTTGAACGCGTTAAAGGTGTGCGTAAAAAGCTGTCTCAAGACTTTGGTTTCTTGATCCCAGCGGTACACATTCGCGATAACCTAGAACTGACACCAAACAGCTACCGTATTACCCTGATGGGTGTTGCTGTGGGTGAAGCTGAGATTAAGCCAGACATGGAGCTCGCGATTAACCCGGGCCAAGTCTATGGCATGATCGATGGCGAGCCGACGATTGACCCTGCCTTTGGCCTTGAAGCGGTTTGGATTCGTGAAGAGCAGCGTGAACACGCACAAGCTCTAGGTTATACCGTTGTAGATTCTTCTACAGTACTGGCGACACACCTTAGCCAGCTGCTAACCAACAACGCATCGCAGCTCATTGGCCACGAAGAAGTTCAGAACTTACTTGAGATGCTCAGCCGCTCAACACCTAAGCTGGTGGAAGGTTTTGTACCGGATCAATTGCAGTTGGGTGTGGTTGTGAAAGTGCTACAGAACCTGCTGAATGAAGCGATTCCAATTCGTGACATTCGAACCATAGTCCAAACTTTGTCGGAGTATTCAGGTAAGAGTCAAGAACCTGACATACTTACTGCGGCGGTTCGCATCTCATTGAAACGATTAATTGTTCAGGAAATCAATGGTATAGAGCCCGAGTTACCAGTGATAACCTTGATTCCTGAGCTGGAACAAATCTTGCATCAAACCATGCAGGCATCCGGCGGAGAATCTGCTGGTATTGAACCTGGTTTAGCCGAACGTTTACAGACCTCTCTCAGCCACGCTACACAAGAGCAAGAGCTGAAAGGTGAGCCCGCGGTACTATTGACCTCTGGCGTGTTGCGTTCGACTCTGGCTAAGTTCGTGAAGAACACGATCCCAAGCTTGCGAGTCTTGTCTTACCAAGAAATACCGGACGAAAAGCAGATACGTATAGTACAAGCTGTTGGTAATTAAGTCGCCTAATTAGAACGGACAATTTAGAACGGACAATCGAATTGAAAATTAAACGATTTTTTGCAAAAGATATGCGAACGGCTCTGCTCCAAGTTAAAGAAGAACTTGGTTCAGAAGCGGTGATCATGTCTAACAAAAAGGTCGCAGGTGGCGTGGAAATTGTTGCCGCTATTGATGGCGAATCCAGCCCGTCGACAGCGAGCCAGAGATTAAATAAACCTCAGCAGCCTGCACAAAGCCAATATACGCAAATGGCCGCGCCCGCAGCTCCTGCTGGGCGACGTCAACTAGACGATGACAAGGTTAGCCTACAGTCGAATGTTGAAGGTGGACGCTCAATGACTAAGCGCTTTGCGAATATGCTTAAGCAATACAGTCATGGCGCCGATGATGAGCCACAGCATCGTGCAGAAAATGAAGATTCATTGTCAGCATTGCTCAATCGCCAATCAAGCACGGGCCATAAGCCTCATAGTCATCAGACTCAAAGCAATTTGCAGTCTCATGGCCATCAGCAATCTCACGGTAACCAACAGTCTCACGGAAATCTTGATTCTGCATTTGCTCGTGAAACGGGTTTGTCTAAGTTGATTGCTGAAGACCGCAGAGTAGAGCGCCCGACACCTCGCTTGGATCCTACCCGTTATGATCGTGGTCGAGAGAACACTCAGTCCAAAGGTTCTGATACTGAAATGGAAACGATGCGCGAAGAGATGACCTCAATTCGTCGTCTGTTAGAGCATCAAGTTTCTGGGTTGATGTGGCAAGAAGTTGAGCGCCGTGAACCACTGAGAGCCATGCTTATTAAGCGCCTTGAACGTATGGGTGTATCTGCAGAGCTTGCCGATCAAATGGCTTGCTACATTCCTGAAGATACTAAACCTGCACGTGCATGGAAGGCTCTGTTAGCTCTGGTTGCTGACCAAATCTCCGTTACACAAAAAGATATTTTAAAACGCGGCGGTATTGTGGCTCTACTTGGCCCAACCGGCGTGGGTAAAACAACGACTGTTGCAAAGCTAGCTGCACGTGCTGCCATGGAATATGGCGCTGATAACGTCGCACTAGTGACAACTGACACATATCGTATAGGTGCACATGAGCAGTTATCGATCTACGGCCGAATTATGGGTTGTCCTGTAAGAGTTGCTAAAGATTCTAGCGAACTGGCCGATGTAATATATCAGTTACGTAATCGTCGCCTGATTCTGGTCGATACTGCAGGCATGGGACAACGAGATGTTCGCCTATCTGAGCAGTTAGACACATTGATGCAAGAGAGTGGTTCCGTTATCAATAGCTACCTTGTGTTGCCTGCAACCGCGCAACGCAAAGTGCTGCAAGAAACAATTGAACACTTTAGAAGAATCCCGTTATCGGGATGCATCATGACTAAGCTGGATGAATCCCTAAGTCTAGGTGAATTCATCAGTGTCGTAATACAAAATGCATTACCAGTTGCTTACATAGCAAATGGTCAACGAGTTCCTGAAGATATCGTTATAGCTCAGCCAAAGTACATGATTGCTAAGGCTAATGAGCTATTAGAAAAATCTACAGAGAATGAACCTCATTACTGGAATAGCGATTCTGAAGGGCTCTAGGCGGCGGATAAATATGAATGAAAATATGATACATGACCAAGCTAGCGGCCTCCGTCGCTTAACCAAGCCTTCACTCACAAAAGTTATCGCTGTAACCGGTGGTAAGGGAGGCGTTGGTAAATCTAATGTGACGTTAGGTATGGCTATTTGCATGGCGCGCCAAGGCAAAAAAGTCATGGTGCTAGATGCCGATTTAGGACTAGCGAACGTCGATATCATGCTAGGTATTCGTTCTAAACGAAACCTTGGGCATGTGTTGGCTGGCGAATGTGAACTTAAGGATGCGATTGTCGAAGGGCCGCACGGAATTAAAATTATTCCAGCGACATCGGGCACTCAAAGCATGACTGAACTTTCACACGCACAGCATGCTGGTTTGATTCGCGCATTCGGTTCGCTTGAAGACGAGATGGATATCTTGTTGGTTGATACCGCAGCCGGTATTTCGGACATGGTGATCAGCTTCTCAAGAGCGGCGCAAGACGTGGTTGTCGTGGTATGTGATGAACCTACCTCGATCACGGATGCATATGCTTTGATTAAGCTTTTAAGCAGAGAACACCAAGTTCAGCGATTCAAAGTTGTTGCAAATATGGTCAGAAGCTACCGCGAAGGCCGAGAATTATTTGCAAAGTTGACTTTGGTCACAGAGCGCTTCTTGAATGTGAGCCTCGAACTCGTAGCATGTATTCCTTTAGATGATAAAGTACGTCAATCAGTCAAGAGACAGAAAATCGTAGTCGATGCGTTTCCTCGCTCTCCAGCTGCATTGGCAATCAGCTCTTTGGCTAACAAAGCCTTGACCTGGCCAATACCAAAAACACCGAGCGGACACTTGGAGTTCTTTGTTGAAAGGCTGCTGAATCGTACTGAATTTATAGAGGAACCATTTGGTGAATAAAGCGCTTACTTACGACCAACACGCTAATCACAATAGCCAACAGGCTTTTTTTGAGAAGTACTCTGTGTTGGTTAAACGTATCGCTCATCACTTGTTGGGGCGATTACCGCCTAATGTATTGGTTGATGACTTAATTCAAGCTGGCATGATCGGCTTGATTGAAGCGCAACAAAACTATGATGGTACCAAAGGCGCAAGCTTTGAGACGTATGCTGGTATTCGGATTCGCGGGGCAATGTTGGATGACATTCGCCGTGGGGACTGGGTGCCGAGATCGGTTCATAAGAACAATCGAGAAATCAGCAGTGCAATTGCGGAATTAGAGGGTATCCTCAACCGCGACCCGAGTGATGCCGAAGTGGCAAAACACATGGGGCTCAGTTTAGAGCAGTATCACAGTGCTTTAACTGACATTAATTGCTCAAGACTGGTTGGAATTGAAGATTTAGGCGTCTCAGATGATGTAATATCTCCGAATGAAGACTCTCAAGATAATACGCCTTTTCAAGGGGTTGCTGATGAGTCATTCCGCCAAGCTTTGATCGATTCGATAAAACAACTTCCGGAAAGGGAAGGCCTTGTGCTTTCGCTTTATTACGACGAAGAACTCAATTTAAAAGAGATTGGGGAAGTGTTAGGTGTCAGCGAATCTCGTGTCAGCCAAATACTGAGCCAATCTATGCAGCGTTTACGCACTAAGTTAAGTGCTTGGACACAGAACGACTAACAACACTGATCCTATTCAGTGGAGGCTAATTTGAACAAAAACATGAAAATTCTCATTGTTGATGATTTTTCAACGATGCGCCGAATTGTTAAAAACCTACTTCGCGATTTAGGTTTCAACAACACTCAAGAAGCAGATGATGGCTTGACCGCGTTACCTATGCTGAAAAAAGGCGAATTTGATTTCGTGGTAACTGACTGGAACATGCCAGGCATGCAAGGGATTGACCTGCTTAAACACATTCGCGCAGACGCAGAACTTAAGCACCTTCCAGTGCTTATGATCACAGCTGAAGCGAAGCGTGAGCAGATCATCGAAGCTGCGCAAGCGGGTGTTAATGGTTACATTGTGAAGCCTTTCACTGCTGCAACGCTGAAAGAGAAACTTGATAAGATTTTTGATCGCTTATAAGCATCAATAAATTTAGGCACTTCTAGGTAAACACTGACTGATAAGTTATCTGTTTATCTCGATAGCCTAAGCGCACAAAGTATGCGGAGTAAGGCCGAATTCAGGATGATTTCATTAGAACAAGCAAAAAAATTAGTAGAGCTGCTTGAGAACGATGAGCAGCAAAATGCTGATTCTCTTGTGAGAAGCATTTATGAAGATAACTTTAGTCTTCAAGACAATCCAATGCTTCAAGAAATAGGAAGTCTGACACGCGACCTCCACGACTCTTTGACTCAATTCAATTTCGATGAACGCATCAGCGTTATCGCAAATGACGAAATCCCTGATGCAAGGGATCGCCTTCAGTATGTCATTGATAAAACGGAAGTTGCGGCAAATAAGACGATGGACGCTGTCGATCGCTGTATGCCAATCGCAGACAACCTACACGAGTGTTTACTTCAAGTAAGGCCTCAATGGAATGAACTGATGCATGGCCGCATTGAGCTGGCACAATTTAAAGCTTTATGTCACCGCATTGATGGATTGCTTGTCCAAGTAGAAGGCGACAGTACTGAACTACGCGGACAATTGACTGAAATCTTGATGGCTCAGGATTTCCAAGATTTAACTGGGCAGATAATCAGCAAAGTTATTACCTTGGTGAATGAGGTGGAAGGACGTTTGGTCGAGATTCTCACGGTATTCGGTGCGAATCAAAAAGAGCCAACTCCAGAGTCAGAGAAGAAAGCATCGATTGCGCCTGAAGGTCCAATTATGAACCCAGAAGAGCGCGAAGACGCTGTCGCATCTCAAGATGAAGTCGACGATTTGTTATCCAGTCTTGGATTTTAAAGGTAACGTATGAGCTACGATTTAGACGAAGATATTCTTCAGGACTTTTTAGTCGAAGCAGGAGAGATCCTTGAACTCCTATCAGAACAACTGGTAGAGCTTGAGAATAACCCTGACGACAAAGACCTATTAAATGCTATTTTCCGTGGTTTCCATACAGTAAAAGGTGGTGCTGGTTTCCTAGCATTAACTGAGCTGGTGGATACTTGTCATGGTGCTGAGAATGTGTTCGACATTCTGCGAAACGGCCAACGCAGCGTAACATCAGGTTTGATGGATACCATGCTGCAGGCGCTAGATACAGTCAATGTACAGTTTCGCGCCGTGCAAGATCAGGAACCTTTAGTGCCAGCCGACCAATCTTTATTGGATGAACTTCACCGTCTCTGTAAACCAGAGTCTGCGGATGAAGTGGCACCAGTAGAAGCGCCTGCACCTATTATCCCTGAACCTGTTGTTGCAGCGCCTGAGCCTGTTATTGCTCCGGAACCTACTGCTGAAAGCTCAAACATCAATGCATCTTCAGTCGATGATATCTCTGAAGATGAGTTTGAACGCTTGCTTGATGAGCTTCACGGTAAAGGTGGTTCACCAACAGCGCCTTCTGCACCAACACCGCCGCCAGCACCCGCTGCACCTCAGTCTGTTGCTGACAGTGGTGATATTACTGATGACGAATTTGAAAAGTTATTAGATGAATTGCACGGTGCGGGTAAGAGCCCGACAGCGGCAAGTTCAACGCCTCCTCCACCGCCAACGCCGCCAGCAGCACCTGTTTCGGCGATGTCTGAAGGCGATGATCTGATGACTGACGAAGAGTTCGAGAAGTTACTTGACCAACTACATGGCTCAGGTAATGGACCTTCGATTGAAGAATTGGATGCCGCGACTAAGCCAGCAGAAGTTAAGGCAGTAGCACCTCAAGCTGCGCCTAAACCTGCTGCGCCAGTTGCCGTTAAAGCTGAGCCAAAACCGAGCGCTCCAGCAAAAGCTGAAGTTAAAGTGCCGGCTAAGAAGCAACAAGCTGAAGCGACAGTTCGTGTTGATACATCAACACTGGACACCATCATGAACATGGTGGGTGAACTGGTATTGGTGCGTAACCGACTAGTCAGCCTAGGCCTCAACAGCAACGACGAAGAAATGTCGAAAGCTGTCTCTAACTTAGATGTTGTTACTGCAGACCTTCAAGGTGCGGTAATGAAGACTCGTATGCAGCCGATCAAGAAAGTATTTGGTCGCTTCCCACGAGTTGTCCGTGACCTTGCTCGTAGCTTGAAGAAAGACATCGTTCTTGAAATGCGTGGCGAAGAAACGGACCTTGATAAAAACTTAGTAGAAGCACTTGCTGATCCCCTGATTCACTTGGTGAGAAACTCTGTCGATCATGGTATTGAAATGCCAAACGACCGTGTTGCTGCGGGTAAATCACAAACGGGTAAAGTGATTCTGTCTGCCTCTCAAGAAGGTGACCACATTGAACTGGCTATCGTTGATGACGGTGGCGGTATGGACCCTGATAAGCTTCGTGCTATCGCGGTTAAACGTGGCCTGATGGATGAAGATGCAGCGTCTCGCTTATCAAATAAAGAGTGTTTTAACCTGATTTTTGCTCCTGGCTTCTCAAGCAAAGAGCAGATCTCGGATATCTCTGGTCGTGGTGTGGGTATGGACGTTGTGAAAACAGCGATCAACACACTGAACGGCTCTATTGATATTGATTCAGAAATGGGACAGGGCACCAAGATCACCATCAAGGTTCCACTAACCCTAGCGATTCTACCAACCTTGATGGTCGGTGTTGCAGGTCACCCATTTGCATTGCCATTGGCATCGGTTAACGAGATTTTCCACCTAGATTTAAGCCGCACAAACGTGGTTGATGGTCAGCTGACGATCATCGTTCGCGATAAGTCTATTCCGTTGTTCTACTTGCAAAACTGGCTTGCACCTAAAGCGGGTATTGTTGAACTGCGCAAAGGACACGGCCATGTTGTTATCGTGCAACTTGGTAGCCAACGTGTTGGTTTTGTTGTCGATACGCTGATCGGTCAAGAAGAAGTAGTCATCAAGCCGCTTGATAAGCTTCTGCAAGGCACGCCAGGAATGGCAGGCGCGACAATTACAAGTGACGGACACATTGCATTGATTCTAGATGTGCCGGACTTGTTGAAGCAGTACGCAGCAGCGTCAAGAATTTAATTTAAGGATAAATATGGCGATTAAAGTATTAGTCGTTGATGATTCGAGTTTTTTTCGTCGTCGCGTTAGCGAGATCATCAACTCAGAGGCTCGCCTAGAAGTCATTGATGTTGCAGTAAACGGTAAAGAAGCCGTTGAGAAAGCGAAACAGCTAAGACCTGACGTAATCACTATGGACATTGAAATGCCTGTCATGGACGGTATCACTGCCGTTCGTGAAATCATGGCCGCGTCTCCAACGCCTATTTTGATGTTTTCATCGTTAACGCATGATGGAGCGAGAGCAACGTTAGATGCGTTAGATGCAGGTGCTCTCGACTTCCTTCCTAAGAAGTTTGAAGACATTGCACGTAACCGCGACGATGCAGTTGCATTGCTTCAACAGCGTGTGATTCAGATTGCAGCGAAGCGTGCGTTTATGCGCCGTGCTCCTATTGCGCCGAGAGCGACTGCGACGACTGCAACATCTACGCCATTGCGCCAACCGATTTCAACAGCAGCTTCGACTTCGACAGCGAAGCCTGCGGTTGCATCAACGGCGAAATTCAGAGCGTCAGGTAAGAAGTATCAATTAACAGCAATTGGTACGTCGACTGGCGGCCCTGTTGCTCTACAGAAGATTTTGACTCGCATCCCTGCTAACTATCCACACCCAATTGTGTTAGTTCAGCATATGCCAGCAACATTCACTGCTGCTTTTGCGAGCCGATTGAACACCTTGTGTAAGATTGAAGTTCGCGAAGCGCAAGACGGTGATGTGTTAAAACCTGGCGTGGCGTATCTTGCTCCGGGTGGTAAACAGATGATGGTGGATGGCCGCGCAGGGTCTGCACGTCTAAGAATTATCGATGGCGGCGACCGCATGAACTACAAGCCTTGTGTGGATGTCACATTCGGCTCTGCAGCGAAGATCTACGGCGACAAAGTGTTGTCTATGATCCTGACTGGTATGGGCGCAGATGGTCGAGAAGGTTCGCGTATGTTGAAAACTGCGGGCTCGACAATTTGGGCACAAGACGAAGATAGCTGTGTTGTATATGGTATGCCTCAAGCTGTAGCAAAAGCTGGCATTTCTACTGAAGACCTCCCTCTAGACCGTATCGCGGAAAGGATCTTGGTCGAAGTTGGGTTAGCTTAGGTAAATCGAAATGATTGTTTGGAGTGTTGCAAACCAAAAAGGTGGTGTTGGTAAAACGACCACGACCGTGACTCTAGCAGGTTTACTTGCGTTGAAGGGGCACCGTGTTCTGTTGGTTGATACTGACCCACATGCATCACTGACCACCTATCTGGGTTACGATTCAGATACGGTGGAATCGAGCCTGTTTGATCTGTTCCAGTTGCGTGAGTTTAACGTGCAGACGGTAAGACCTTTGCTTTTACAAACAGAAGTCGAAGGTATTGATATTATCCCTGCGCACATGTCTTTGGCGACATTAGACCGTGTAATGGGAAATCGAAGCGGCATGGGGTTGATCTTGAAGCGTGCTTTAGCCGCTTTGAAAGACGACTATGACTATGTATTGATCGATTGCCCGCCAATTCTGGGTGTGATGATGGTCAATGCATTGGCTGCTAGCGATCGTATATTGATTCCGGTACAGACTGAGTTTTTGGCGATGAAGGGCTTAGAGCGCATGATTCGCACTTTGACCATCATGCAGAAGTCTCGCAAAACACCGTTTAAGGTTACGATTGTCCCAACGATGTACGACAAGCGAACCAAAGCCTCACTGCAAACATTAACGCAGCTCAAAGATGATTACCCAAACCAAGTTTGGACGTCTGCTGTGCCGATTGATACCAAGTTTCGAGATGCGAGCCTAAAGCGCTTGCCAGCCTCTCATTTTGCATCGGGTAGCCGTGGTGTATTTGCTTATAAACAGTTGCTTATTTATCTCGAAAGGTTGGCGATAAATGAGCGCGAATAAAGAATCAACATTGGCGCAGCCAAGTCTCTCCAGTGAACAAGCACTGGATGATTATTTTACTGCGCTGTTAGGTGATGAAAGCTTTGAATCTGACGATTTTTTTGTTGACGAGTCGAGCGACGAATCACAATCTGAAGAGCCAGAGCCAGAGCCAG
>NZ_JBFRJM010000061.1:75424-162836 GCF_041468865.1 Vibrio sp. 10N.286.52.C3
GCCAGAGCCAGAGCCAGAGCGCCAATTTTCGAGTCACCACTCTAGCTACGCAGAAATACGCGCGGCTGAGTTTGAGGTTCCTAACCTTGAAGATGTTCAGAAACTACTCAGCCGTTTAGAGGCGACCAATGTTGTTGATGAACTGAACCTTGATGAGTTGATGGATCAGAACACCCAGAAAATCGCCCAGCAAGCAGACATGCAAATGTTTGATGCCGCGGTTGAGTCTGTTCAAGTGTTCGAAGAGCCAGAGATTCAGGATTGGAATCTTCCAGAACCCGATTTATCAATTGTTGTAGAGCCACCTGTTGAATCGCAGCAAATTGAAGAGTTACAAGCTGAATCGTTGGAGACGGAACAAGTAGAAGTTAAGGCTGTTGAGCCTGAACTTGACGTTCCTGATCCCGAGACAGTTATTGAACCCGAAACTCAAGCAGGAGGTGCTGACCAGTTTACCTCTTGGGAAAGTACGGTTCGCAAAGAAGACTTTCAAGTCTTGTATTTTGATGTAAACGGCGTGACCTTTGCGGTGCCACTTGATGAGCTTGGCGGCATCCATCGCCTTGAAGAGTTAAGTCATATCATTGGTAAGCCAGCTTGGTATTTGGGTTTACAAACCAACCGTGATAGTCAGCTAGATGTGGTCGACACCGCAAAATGGGTGATGTCTGAGAAACTATCAGGTGACGAATACAAAGAAAACTATCAATATATAGTGATGCTTGGAGAGAGCTTGTGGGGCCTGGCGGGCACAGAGCTCAAAGGCACCGAGCTACTTAATACAGACAAAGTACGTTGGCGAGAAATGGCAGGGAAACGCCCATGGCTCGCTGGTATGGTAAAAGAAAAAATGTGTGCTTTGATTCATGTTGAAGCATTAATCGCCATGCTAAACGCAGGGCTAGATGTAAAAGCATTAAGCTAGTAATAAGCATTGGGCTAACAATAAGCATCAAGTTAATAATAGTGGTCGGTAACGACGGCAAGAGGATTATCTATGTCTCATATGAGTGAAGTTGAAGTAAGAAAAGAGCAAACGAATGATGAAGTACTTCAATGGGTGACTTTCCAGCTAGAAGAAGAAACTTACGGCATCAACGTAATGCAAGTACGTGAAGTACTACGTTACAGCGAAATTGCTCCAGTACCGGGTGCTCCAGATTACGTTCTAGGTATTATTAACCTACGTGGTAACGTTGTTACTGTTATCGACACTCGTTCTCGCTTTGGTTTGATGCAAGGTGAAATCACAGACAACACTCGTATCATCGTTATTGAATCTGAGCGTCAAGTAATTGGCATTCTAGTAGATAGCGTTGCTGAAGTGGTTTACCTGCGTTCTTCTGAAATCGACACAACGCCAAGTGTTGGTACTGATGAAAGTGCTAAGTTCATCCAAGGTGTAAGTAACCGAGATGGCAAGCTACTTATCTTAGTAGATCTAAACAAACTACTAAGCGAAGACGAATGGGATGAGATGGCTCACCTGTAATGTTTGAAGCGCTTCCTTTAAGCCCTGTCGCTCTGATATCAGGCGTTGGGGTTTTTACGTTATTTATCCTGATTTTGATTAGCAAAGTAAAACGTGCGATTCAAAAGCAGCTCGATCAGTCACGCCTGCAAGTTCGTAACTTGGACAAAGAGCTTCAAAAATCGAGTAAGCAATTACTTGAGGTTCGCTCTGTTGTGGTTGGCCTTGGCCAGAAAGTGACTGAACAACAAGATCTTATCAAACATTTGAATGAACGTATTGTTGAGCTGGAACATGCGGATACCGATGGACGTTTGTACACACGTGCAACGAAAATGGTTCAGCTTGGCGCTGGGATTAACGAGTTAATTGAAGAATGTGAATTACCCAAAGCAGAAGCTGAGCTGATGATGTCTCTGCAGAACAAGCTTGCTGGTAAAGAGAAAATTCCTTCATTACGAAGCGACCCTTCATCGTACGATCAGCAACCCGATGCCTCTCGCGATCGCAGAGACCCGCCTCGACGTCGTTAAATTGAGCGCTTAATTCGTATTGAGCAATTGATGTTTATTACGTATTCCTCTTAAAAGAAGCTTCGGCTTCTTTTTTTATGCCTGTCCGATCTATATAGAACGATGTTTATAAGTGCTTGTATCTACGACAATATCTTGTTTGTTGATGAAAATGTGTAAATTGTGATGAGGTGGTAACAGTTTCTTACCGACTTTGTTCTATCGAAAACGCCTAGTCCTGTTTTGTCACCATGTTGGTGTGCTACTATAGTGCTCTCATTACTCGACTAAATTTACCTATGCTAGAAGTCTCAAATTTAACTGCTATTCGTGACGACAGGATTCTGTTTGAATCGTTGTCTTTTCAATTGAAACCAGGTGAGCTGGTTCAAGTTGAAGGTCGTAACGGTACCGGGAAAACGACACTCCTTAGGATTATTACTGGCTTAGGCGATCGCGATGACGGCACTATCTCTTGGGACGGTGAGTCTATTGAATCGAGTCGAGATGTTTATCATCAAAATTTACTTTTTCTTGGTCACCAAACAGGCGTAAAGCGCGAGCTTAGTGCTTATGAGAATCTGAGCTTTTATCAGTCGATTCACAGTGGCGGTACCAGCAAAGAAGAGCTTTATCACGCGCTGGCTCAAGTCGGGCTTGCGGGCAGAGAAGACGTACCTGCGGGGCAACTTTCAGCAGGCCAACAACGCCGAGTTGCGTTGGCTCGCCTTTGGTTGAGCAAGCAAATGTTGTGGATTCTTGATGAGCCGCTGACTGCCATTGATAAGCAGGGCGTGAAAGTTCTCGAATCTCTTTTTTCTCAGCATGCAGACAACGGTGGCATTGTGTTGTTAACCACACACCAAGATATGTTTGCTGATAGCCCGAAACTAAGAAAAATAAAGTTGGGTGAGTAATATGATCTCTTCAATGACCACGATTATCCGACGCGAACTGCTTATCGCGTTTCGACGTCAAGCGGATATCTTTAACCCTTTGTGGTTCTTCATCATTGTTATCACGCTTTTCCCTTTGAGTATTGGCCCAGAGCCAAACCTACTTGCGCGTATTGCTGCGGGTATTGTTTGGGTGGCCGCTTTGCTCTCTGCATTGCTCTCTTTAGAGCGTCTTTTCCGTGATGATTTTCAAGATGGCGCCCTTGAACAGATGATGCTGATGCCAATCCCGTTGCAGTTGGTAGTATTGTCCAAAGTCATAGCACACTGGTTGTTGACCGGGTTACCATTGATTTTAATCAGCCCATTATTGGCTGTTTTGTTGTCTTTAGATTTTGATACATGGCTCTCAGTTGTGTTGACCTTGCTGGTAGGAACACCCGCATTGAGTTTTATTGGTGCGATTGGTGTTGCGTTAACCGTTGGGTTACAGAAGGGCGGAGTCCTGTTAAGCCTGTTAATCTTGCCGCTTTACATCCCCATTTTAATCTTCGCGACGTCAGCAATTGACGCTGCGGCTTTGGGCGTTGCATACAACGGTCAATTGGCGGTGCTTGGGGCAATGTTAATGGGTGCGATGACTATGACGCCTTTTGCGATCAGTGCCGCACTTAGAGTAAGTGTGAACTGATTGGGGTTCCGTTATCGTATAGCCAATGTGAACCAAATGTGTCGATTGGACTCATAGAGTCAATAAAACTGAAAGCAAGACAAATAAAATTATTATAATTATAGCTTTAATAGCTGTAAGCAATATGAAGTAAGAGTGAGATTACAACATGTGGAAATGGCTCCATCCCTATGCCAAAGCAGAAACCTCTTATCAGCTTGCTGGTAAACTTTTGCCATGGTTTTCGATCCTAGCGCTATTGTGTCTATCCGTCGGTACCGTGTGGGGGCTTGCATTTGCGCCTTCTGATTACCAACAAGGCGATAGCTTCCGTATCATCTACATCCATGTTCCGTCTGCAATCTGGTCGATGGGCGTTTACATGTCGATGGCGATTGCTGCCTTTATCGGTTTGGTATGGCAGGTAAGGCTATCAGACATGGCCGCACTGGCGATGGCACCGATTGGCGCTGTGTTTACCTTCATTGCGTTACTAACTGGCGCAGTTTGGGGTAAACCAATGTGGGGTGCTTGGTGGGTTTGGGATGCGCGTTTAACCTCAGAGCTGATTCTTCTATTCCTATACTTGGGTGTGATCGCACTACACCACGCTTTTGACGACCAAAAAACAGCAGCGAAAGCGGCGGGTATCTTGGCTATCGTAGGCGTGATTAACCTCCCTATCATTCACTTCTCTGTAGAGTGGTGGAATACACTTCATCAAGGCGCGACCATTACTAAGTTCGCAAAACCTTCGATCTCAAGTGACATGCTATGGCCGCTTCTTCTTAACATCTTCGGCTTCGCCTTTTTCTTTGGTGCTGTGACTATGGTTCGTTTCCGTAACGAAATCATCAGTAAAGAGAGTCACCGTCCATGGGTTCGCAAGCTTGCGGCTGAAAAAGCGTAGTAGGGTAGGTAATTATGTATTTTGAATCTTTGAGTGATTTCTTAGCCATGGGAGGTTATGCCTCGTATGTCTGGAGTGCATTTGGAATCACATTCCTCGCGATGATCATTTTACTGGTCGTAAGCGTTCGTCGTGGTAAGCAATTACTAAATGAAGTACAAGCTAAGATTGATCGTCAAGCTCGTATCGATGCAGCAAAAAATATGGAGAACACTCTATGAACCCAAGACGTAAAAAGAGGCTGGGCATTGTCTTAGCGATCTTTTTTGGTATCAGTGCGACTGTTGGATTGATGGTTTACGCACTTAACCAGAACATGGATCTGTTCTACACACCAACTGAGCTGGTCAACGGCAAAGATGGTAAGAAACCTGAAGTTGGTCAACGCCTACGTATTGGTGGCATGGTCGTAGTCGGCTCTGTAAGCCGTGACAATGAATCACTACGTGTAAGCTTTGATTTGCAAGATGTAGGCCCTAAAGTAACAATTCTATACGATGGCATCCTTCCTGATCTTTTCCGTGAAGGCCAAGGTATTGTTGCTCAGGGTGTTCTTAAAAATGCAACGACAATCGAAGCGTTTGAGGTGTTGGCAAAGCACGATGAAGAGTACATGCCTTCTGAAGTTGCGGAAGCAATGAAGAAAACCCATGAGCCTTTGCAATACACGACTGAACAAAAAGAAGGAAATGCTCAATGATAGCCGAGATCGGCCATTTTGCGATGATCCTGTCCTTGGGACTTGCATTGCTGCTAAGCGTGCTCCCACTGTATGGAGCCGCTCGAAATAACACATTATTGATGAACAGCGCACGACCGTTGTCGTGGGGTATGTTCGGATTCTTAGCGATTTCGTTCTTTATCCTGTGTTACGCGTTCTACACAAATGATTTTACGATTCAATACGTAGCAAGTAACTCGAATAGCCAACTGCCTTGGTACTACCGAATTACGGCGGTTTGGGGCGCTCACGAAGGTTCATTACTGCTTTGGGTTCTTATCCAAGCGGGTTGGACGGTTGCTGTAGCGACGTTTAGTCGTGGTATGCCTCAAGAGTCTGTGGCTCGCGTACTGGCTATCATGGGTTTGATTACTGTCGGCTTCTTGCTGTTCATTATCGTAACGTCTAACCCGTTCCTACGTACATTGCCTTTCTTCCCTGTAGATGGCCGTGACTTGAACCCACTACTGCAAGACCCGGGTTTGATTATTCACCCGCCAATGCTTTACATGGGTTATGTAGGTTTCTCTGTTGCGTTCTCTTTCGCAATCGCTTCTCTAATGAGTGGTCGTCTTGATACGGCATGGGCTCGTTGGTCACGTCCTTGGACAATCGCAGCTTGGTTATTCCTAACGGTAGGTATCGCACTAGGTTCATGGTGGGCTTACTACGAACTTGGCTGGGGTGGCTGGTGGTTCTGGGATCCAGTAGAAAACGCTTCATTCATGCCTTGGTTGGCTGGTACTGCTCTAATGCACTCACTAGCGGTAACTGAAAAGCGTGGCACATTTAAAGCTTGGACAGTATTGCTGGCTATCTCTGCATTCTCGCTAAGCTTACTAGGTACATTCTTAGTTCGTTCGGGCATCTTGGTATCTGTTCACGCATTCGCGTCGGATCCTGCTCGTGGTATGTTTATTCTAGGTTTCCTAGTCTTTGTTATTGGTGGTTCACTGCTGTTGTTCGCGGTTAAAGGCGCATCGGTTCGTGTTCGCGGTAACTTCGATTTGGTTTCTCGTGAAAACGCACTGCTTGGTAACAACATCTTATTGATTGCAGCGCTTGTCGTTGTATTAGTCGGTACGCTACTGCCATTAGTTCACAAACAGTTAGGCTTGGGCTCGGTATCTATCGGTGCTCCATTCTTTGACATGCTGTTCTTTTGGTTAATGATTCCGTTCTCGTTCTTGCTTGGTATCGGTCCTCTGATCCGCTGGAAACGTGACAACCTGTCTAAGCTTGTTAAACCAATGCTGATTTCAGGTGCATTCTCACTGGGCTTGAGTGCGCTAATGGTTGCTCTATTGGCCGACCGCTTCAGTGGTACTGCGTTTGCTGGTTGGGTAATGGCGTTCTGGATTATCTTCATGCACGGCTTTGAGTTGCATGAACGTGCGACTCACCGTCACACATTCCTGAAAGGTCTAACTAAGCTACCTCGAAGCCACTGGGCAATGATGTGTGGTCACATTGGTTTAGCCGTGACAGTGATTGGTATCGCGATGGTGCAAAACTACAGCATCGAACGTGATGTGCGTCTGGCGCCAGGTGAAAGCTACCAGCTTGAAGAATACAGCTTCCTGTTTACAGGGGTTCGTGACAAAGATGGTCCTAACTACGATGGTTACATTGCTGACTTTGAAATTACTAAAGAAGGCAAATACATCAACACGCTTCACGCTGAAAAACGTTTCTACACCACAGCTAAGTCTATGATGACGGAAGCAGCGATTGACCGTGGTGTAACGCGCGATCTTTACATCGCGATGGGTGAACGTTTAGACGACAACAAATCTTGGGCTGTACGTATCTACTACAAACCATTTGTACGTTGGATCTGGGCAGGCTCTTTGATCATGTCGATTGGTGGCGCTATTGCTATCAGTGACCGTCGTTACCGTTTCCGTAAGCCAACCAAAAAGTCGGCTGAAGAGCAGGAGGCTTAATCCGAATGAACAAGAAGATTTTATTCATTCCATTGATTGCGTTCATGGTTCTAGCTGGAATCTTTGCAACGCAATTAATGCGCAACCAGTCGGGTGATGACCCAACTAAGCTTGAATCCGTATTGATTGGTAAGCCTGTGCCTGAGTTTGACCTAGAAGATTTAGAGCAACCAGGTAAGCTGCATGATCAAGCTATCTTTAAAGGTGAGCCGTTGCTTCTTAACGTATGGGCGACTTGGTGCCCTACTTGTTATGCAGAGCACTCTTACCTGAACAAACTTGCTGGTCAAGGGGTTAAGATCATTGGTCTTAATTACAAAGATGATCGCAATAAAGCGGTTGGTTGGTTAAAAGAGCTGGGTAACCCGTACCTAATCAGCCTGTTTGATGGTAATGGCATGCTAGGTCTTGACCTCGGCGTGTATGGCGCACCTGAAACTTTCCTAATTGATGCTAACGGTGTGGTTCGTTACCGCCATGTTGGTGATGTGAACCCGACCAACTGGGCATCGACGCTTGAGCCGATGTATCAAGAGTTGTTGGAGGAATCGAAATGATTAGAAAGGCATTGATTACTCTATTTGCTACGTTCGCAATCTCAGCGACGGTTTCTGCTGCACCTATCGAATTTCATGAATTTGATACCGTAGATCAAGAGCAGCAGTTCAAAGAGCTAAGCAATACATTACGCTGCCCTAAATGTCAGAACAACACGATTGGTGATTCGAACGCTGAGTTAGCGGTCGACTTACGTCAAAAAGTGTACGAGATGACAAAAGACGGTAAGTCGAAGCAAGATATCATTGATTACATGATTGCTCGCTACGGTAACTTTGTGACTTACAATCCACCACTGACACTAGCAACATCGATCCTTTGGATTGGTCCGTTTGCGGTGGTTGTGTTTGGATTTGGCTTGATCATTTTGCGAAGCAGAAAGTCAAAATCGAAAGCGGCAGTAGAGTCAGATAAAGACTGGGATGCAGACAAAGAAGCTCGCTTAAAAGCGTTACTCGATGAAGAGAACGACGGAGATAAGAAGTAATGACTCTATTTTGGATTTCTACCATTATCCTTTCGCTAGCGGCAATTTTCTTAATTGTTCTGCCTTTCATTAACAAGAAGGCAAACAATGACGAAATGCTTCGCGACGAGTTGAACAAAGCATTCTATAAAGACCGTCTTGTCGAGTTAGAAGTAGAAGCAGAGGAAGGTCTTGTTGATAACCAACAAGAACTGATCGATGATTTGAAACAGTCTCTGCTTGATGATGTTCCTGCACAAGAAGAGATGAAGAAGACTCAAATCTCTACGCTTGGTGTGGTTGTACCGTCGATCATCCTTGTCGTCGTTGTGACTTATGGTATGTACTTTAAGTTCGGTGCGTTGGACAAAGTTCAACACTGGCAAGAAGTGAGCTCGAACCTTCCTGAATTGTCTAAAAAGCTAATGTCATCGGAAGGTGGTGCACTAACGGATGATGAGTTGGAAGATTTGACTCTAGCGCTTCGTACTCGTCTGCATTACCAACCAAAAGATTCAACAGGTTGGTTGCTACTCGGTCGTATTGCACTGGCTAACCGTGATGCTGAAACAGCAAAAGATTCTATGGAGCGAGCTTACAAGCTTGAACCTAAGAATGAAGATGTTCAGTTAGGTTTCGCACAAGCACTGATGCTTTCACCTGATGAAGCGGATCAAAACCAAGCTCGTTTGATTTTGAGCCGTTTGATTCAAAACGATTACGTCGACCTTCGTGTGTTCTCACTGCTAGCGTTCGATGCATTTGAGCGTCAAGACTACCCGGGTGCTGTGAAGTACTGGAGCATCATGCAACAGATGATTGGTCCACAAGACAGTCGCTATGAAATGCTTTCGCGCAGTATTGAAAGTGCTCAGAAGAAAATGGGCGACACTATGGGTGTCGACCAAGGTAAGACTGTTGCTGTAACGCTCGATCTATCTGCAGACGTGAATGCTGACCCTAACTCAGTGTTAATTGTGTCAGTACACAGAGCTGATGGTTCTCCAATGCCTATCGCAGCGGCACGCTACCCACTAGGGACTTTCCCTCGTACGGTTGTGCTAGATGACGGCAACAGCATGCTGGAAGGGCAAGAGCTGTCTAGCCTTGAAACACTGATGGTTAGAGCTAGGCTTGATACAGACGGCAACGTTTCAACTCGCGAAGGTGATTGGTACGGTGAAAGTGAAGTGGTTGAATTGGGCGCTCCAGTTACCATTGATATCAATAAGCAATATTAATCATCACTTTGCATAGGTGTTATCTATTCCGATTTGCAGATAAACGGTATAGACTTAGCCAAACAATTGAGGCCAGCGATTGCTGGCCTTTTTTATTATTTGAATTCCTTATGGAAAAGGTGATATGTCTGTCAGTGTTTTAAGACTCTCGAGTTTACTTTTTATCGCAAGCTTAACGGTTGGGTGTTCAAGTGCGCCGGACGAAAGTGTTAACGATGATAACCTCGAAACCTCTGAATACGTCGAAGAGTCCCACTCCAATGATCCTTTTGAAGGTTTCAACCGAGCGATGTGGGATATCAACTACGAATATCTAGATCCTTACTTAGTTCGCCCTGTTTCCCTCGCTTATGTTGACTACACCCCTGTGCCAGTACGTTCTGGTATATCCAATTTTCTAGCCAACTTAGACGAACCATCAAGCATGGTGAATAACCTTATTATGGGCAATGGTGAAAAAGCACTCGACCATTTCAATCGTTTTTGGATTAACTCAACGATTGGTTTGTTAGGCTTGATCGATATTGCCAGCGAAGCAGGGATCACCAAGTACGATGATAAGTCGTTCTCTGATGCGATTGGTCATTACGGGGTAGGGAATGGTCCTTACTTCATGGTGCCGGGTTATGGCCCAATAACAACGCGCGAAGTGACTGAAACCGTTGATGGTATGTATGTGCCTCTGTCTTTCTTGAACTTCTGGGCTAGCTTAGGCAAGTGGGCATTCGAAGGCATGGAAACACGTGCTCAGTTAGTGTCACAAGAAGCGCTGTTGGATGACTCGCCAGATCCATATGCGTTAACGCGAGATGTTTATATTCAACGTCGTGACTTTAAAGCCGAGATCGAGCCTGAAGAGGTCGACCTTGAAGAAGAAGATTTGATCGATGGTTATCTAGAAGATTACTAGAAACATGATTTAGAAAATCGATAAAAGAAAGGCTCGATGTTGATGCAACATCGAGCCTTTTTAATGCTTTCTACTTTTAGGGAGGTAGATTAGAAGCGGTAGTTAGCTTGGATACCTACTAGCCAGATGCTACCTGTTACTTCACCTTCGAAGTCACCACCAAATGGTGCAGAACTTGCGTCATCTTCAACCATTTTTGCGTCTTTAGCTAGAATGTAAGTGAAGCCAGCATCTAGAGTTAGTTGCTCAGACCATTGATATCCAGCACCAATGCTTAACCAAGTGCGGTCTGTTTCTGGGATCGTTGCCGTACGGTGCTCATCGCTTACCGCTGAAGTATCGTATGCGATACCAGAGCGTAGAGCTAACTTAGGCGTCATTTGGTAAGTAGTACCAAGAGCAAAGCGGTAGTTATCTTCCCAGTTCTCTTGCTTGATATCTTGAGTTCGAGCAGGACCGAATTCAGGGATGTCAGCTACTAGTTCTTTAAAGCTGCTCCAGTTAGTCCAGTTAACGCTCGCATGTACAGCGACCTTATCTGATAGTTGATGGAAGCTTGCTAGCTCGGCGGTAGCTGGCAATGCAAGTTGCATTGAGCCGTTATATTTTGACTTCACAGGAGTACCTAAAGCGCCAGCAACAGCATCAAAAGCGACACCATTTGCGTGGCCTTCAAGCGTTAGGTCTACTTCTGACTTGTAGGTAAAACCAAGGCGGTTGTTTTCATTGATCTGCCAAGCGGTACCAACTTGCCAGCCCCACGCTGTGTCATCACCTTCCATGTATTTTAAAGCTGTACCTTGAGGCATAGGAACTAGAGAGTTAACTGTAGATACCGCTCCAAAGCTACCTTCAGCCATGATGTAACGAATACCACCACCAATAGATACGCTTTCAAGTACTTGGTAAGCCGCGTTTAGGTTTAGCTCCATTGTGGTAACACTTGCTTCGTTACCGTGGTTCGCACCACCAAAGTCTGTGCCTAGGTCTGTTTCCATACCGTAGTTGGTACCAGCTGCAAAACCTAATGCAAATTTGTCGTTGTACTTATGAGAAACATAAAAGTTTGGAATTACTGCACTGTGCGCAAAATCGCTAGAATTTGACGAAGTAGATTGTCCCATCATGGACGTAGAAGTACCGTCGATATCGATGTTAGGGTCAACATAGATAGCACCAACAGAAACCTGAGTACCTTCTAGGTAAGTCAGCATGGCAGGGTTACGCCATTGTGCGTCTGCGCCGTCAGCCATTGCAGCTTCACCAGCGTATGCGCGGCCAAGGCCTGTTGCTGAGTATTCTGCTAGTTGAAAACCTGCCGCGTGAGTGACGGTAGAAGTCGAAAGTAGTCCAACTGCCACTGCAGCAGATAGAAGAGTCTTATTCATTTTCATTATTATGTTCGCTGAATCATAAGTATTTAGTGGCGTGATTCTACGTTTAGAGTCATTACTTTAAAAATGAAATTCGAATAAAACAGTGTTTTAGGGATTTAATGAGTAAATGTGTTTAATTATTAGAGAAATAATCTAAATGTTTCTGCTGTGTTGCGAAGTTTGAGCGTACACTTGTAGTCATATATTGACCTTGCAGGCTACAGTTGTAAGCTTAAATTGATTTGAGTCAGTGGTTTAGGCAATAAAAAAGGGTCGCATAATGCGACCCTTTTAGACTAGTTTTAGCAGAAGCTAGAAGCTAGAAGCTAGAAGCTATAGCTGTATTGAATACCAGCTAGGATTGCGTCTGCGTGAGTAGTTGCTGTTAGAGCACCATTACCCTCGTTTACATCTACATCCTCACCTAGCAGGTAAGTAAAGCCGAAGTCAACTGTATGCTGTTGTTGGAATGCGTATGTGAAACCTGCAGAGAACCATTGACGATCTGAATCAGGTACAGAAATCGAAGTTACTTTATCTTGAGCTGCTGTGTCGTACATGTAACCAGCTCGTAGAGTCCAAGCATCATTTAGGAAGTAAGTACCACCAATAGCGTAGTGCCAACCGTCTTGCCACTGGTAGTTACCAATTTCTTGCTTACCAGCAACAGAATCCGCTTCAAGGGTGTCAAATGTGTTCCAACCAATCCATTGTACAGAGTAGTGAACCGCAAATTTAGTATCTTTAATCTCATGGTAACCAGAGAACTCAGCCATGCTTGGTAACGATAGGTATAATGTGTCTAGCGGAAGAGCTCCACCTAACGTCATGTCCCCGTCTGCTTCAATTTCAGGACTGTAGTGGTAAGAAAATCCGAAGCGGTTTGCTGAGTCTACTTCATATACTGCACCAATGTTCCAACCCAAACCAATACCATCAGCATCGATAGATGCTAAGTTAGTTGTACTAGTAACACCAGTAGCAGGGTTAGTGGTTGTTAGATTTCTCTCTAGTTTACCGCTACCTTGAATGATATCTAAACCAGCACCAACAGAGAATTGCTCATTTACACGGTACGAAGCTGATAATGCATAGTTGATGCTTTTGATTTCAGTAGTACCGCCATATGCTGATAGACCTGTGTGTGCACCACCTAAAGCGCTGCTTGAACCAAAGTTGCTATCAAAATTATTGGTTGTACCAAAATTTGAATATATACCAGCACCAAATGCCCATTGGTCATTTAGTCGGTGGATATAGTAGATATTAGGAACCGGAGTACCACTGCTATTATTCGCACTATCTACAGGCACTGCACCGCCAGCGGTTACATTTGTTACATCGATGTCAGTCTCGATATAGTTGATACCAGCAGAGAACTGAGATGAATCAAACAAAGCCATTGCTGCTGAGTTACGAGCCATAACAGAAGCATTATCTGCGATTACCGCATCACCAGCAAAAGCACGACCAAGGCCGGTTGCTGATTGTGAGTTAAGTTGGAAACCTGCTGCCATCGCTTGCGAAGACGCCAGTGTAATTGTTACTGCTAAAAGAGACTTTTTAAACAGACGCGTGTTGTTGGTAGTCATTCATTTATTCCTTTATATATCCGCCTCTACAGGGCGATTAATTTGAGCAATTGCTCAATGGTGGCTGATCCTATTCGCAAGTATACGATATACAAATCCGACCATTGGGAATTTTGAGTGGAAAATTATGGAAATGACGCCTATCTGGCACGAAAATGGTGTGAAATGCTGTTTTTTAGAGTTTTAACTCTAGAGGTATTGGTGGTGTGAATGGTTTTGTGGTTTATTTATAAATAAAGCCCATCAATATCAGTAATATAATTGCTGGGCCTTTTGTGACGGGGCTTTAAGAGCGAATCAGCTCATTGGTTTGATCATTTTTGTCAGCTTTTCGGCGATTTTGGAAACATCCTCACCATTTTCACCCACAAGGATTAAGCTGCTGCCATCTACGGGTGTTACCGAGCCGGACATGCCTTTTTCATCAAAATCGATAGGTTTGTCTGTTGGAATACCGGTTAAAAACAGTGTTACTTTTCCTTTTGCGCCTTGGAAGACCATATGTACTGCGTTGGATTTACCAAAGCCACAGTGGTTTAGGTAATAAACATGGTAAGGGAAAGCGTCATCAAACTGAAAAGCAAATGGGTTCATTTTTGCGTTGATCTGCTGCGATGTAACCTGTTCATCGATGCTACTAACAAAGCTCTTCTCATCAACAACATGCTTCATCGCTGTATCAACTAAACTAGCTTGCGCAGGTGAAACGAATGCATTTCCCCAATTCACTTGGCCAACTAATAAACCTGCAACGAATGCTACTGAGGCGGCCATTGCCATTGCTCGTCTCGCAAACGTTGGCCTTACTACTTTGCTTTCTTCGCTTGAGGTCTGATTGAACAGAATACGATCAGCAAGATCGTCTGGCACATCCACATTCATCGCAGAGTGGATCTGTTTATCAAGCGCTAGTACATCGTCTAAGAAGTTACTATTGGCTTCGCTATTCGCGGTCGCATCAACAATATCTTGTGTACGTTGTTTAGGTTCCGACAATACACGACGACGAAATTCCAAATCATCCATTATGTTGCCCCCTCTCTGCCTCTTCTGTATCCAACAGCTCTTTCAACTGATTTCGAGCTCTGAATAAACGTGTCATCACCGTGTTTTTGTTGAGATCGAGAATATCGGCAATCTCATCACCACTAAAACCACCAATCACTTGCAAGAAGAGAGGTTCACGGTAATCAATTTCAAGTTTCATGATCTGGGCTTGCAACCACTGATGCTGATGGTGCGGGTCATCACTGACACTAGCATCGTTACCGTGATCGTCGATATCAACCAGATCAAACTGTTTGCGTTCAAAACGTCGAGCGTTCTCGCGTCTCAAGATGGTAATCAGCCAAGATTTGGCGGCTTTTTCATCTTGAAGGCTATCGAGTGACTTCCATGCACGAAGGCAAGTTTCTTGAACTAAGTCTTCGGCAATGCTTTTGTCTTTGCATAACCAATAGGCGTAGCGAAAGAGGTCACGATGATAGGCGCGCACAAGTGCTTCGTATTTTCTTTGTTTGTCCATATCAGAGTTGACCGGACGCTTGGCTGTTTTCTTTCCAAACATTTTTATTATTGACACACGAGCCTCCATAATTGCTCTGCGTATAGCTGTCCTCTATACGTTGTGCTTCGTTTTTATATTTTTAGAGCTAACGATCGGCAGGAAATCGTAAAATCACATTAAAATTGATCTACTTCAAAATCTAAGGCCTCGAACTCGTTATAGTACACCTTGTCGTCTAGTTAGTCATTCGTGGCTAGCATGTTGAGCAAGACGACACTTCCTTTTGAAGGCTGACTTTACTTTCTCCTAATCAGGAAACTGATTATTTCAATTGGCGCTAAGTTAATTGCTTTATATACATTCCGACCACACAGCTTTGTGTGGTTTTTTTTTGCCTCAAGAAAACCATTCCCTACACAGCGATAACAGTCTTTGCTTACAATAGTTTAGTCTCTTACGACAACCTTTCCCCCAAAAAGGTTCGCCTGAATGCGCAGTTATATTTTCAAACAGTGAGATACTCGTATCACGTTTATTTAAACGCTCGTTTGATTTAATTAACAACTTCTTTACAATGCTTCAGGTCAGACCTCTTAACTTTAAGGAGAAACCATGGGCAAACAGGAAGTCAAAACGCGTTCTGGAGAACGTGTTGCCGTTGTCGCTGGATTACGAACCCCATTTGCTCGTCAGAGCACAGAATTTAGCCAAGTGCCTGCGGTTGACCTAGGCAAAATGGTTGTGAGCGAAATGCTTGCAAGAACGGATGTCGATCCTGCGCTTATCGAACAAGTTGTGTTCGGCCAAGTAGTGCAAATGCCAGAAGCGCCGAACATTGCGCGTGAAATCGTGTTGGGCACAGGCATGAACATCAATACCGATGCCTACAGTGTCACACGAGCATGTGCGACCAGCTTCCAAGCGGCAGTTAACGTGACCGAAAGCATTATGGCTGGCACGATTGATATCGGTATTGCGGGCGGTGCGGACTCTTCTTCTGTATTGCCTATCGGTGTTTCGAAAAAGTTAGCGGCAAATCTATTAGCGCTGAGTAAAACGAAAACTATGGGTCAAAAGCTGAAAATTCTTAAAACACTTTCCGTAAAAGATTTGATGCCAGTACCACCTGCAGTTGCTGAATACTCGACCGGTTTATCCATGGGACAAACGGCTGAGCAAATGGCTAAGACGCATGGTATTACTCGCGAAGCTCAAGATGCACTTGCTCACCGTTCTCACTCTTTGGCTTCTCAGGCATGGAAAGAAGGCAAGATTAAAGACGAAGTGATGACGGCATTCCCGGCACCTTACAAAAAGTATCTAGCGGAAGACAACAACATTCGCCACGACTCAACGGTTGAAGGATACGCCAAGCTACGTCCTGCTTTTGATAGAAAGTACGGCAGTGTAACGGCAGCCAATGCTACGCCTCTTACCGATGGCGGTGCAGCAGTGATGTTGATGCGCGAAGGTAAAGCGAAAGAACTAGGCTTAGAAGTGCTTGGTTATATTCGTGGTTATGCGTTCTCAGCGATTGGTGTTGAAACAGATATGCTGATGGGCCCGACTTACGCGACCTCACAAGTATTAAAGAACACCGGTTTAGAGTTGTCAGACCTAACACTGATCGAAATGCACGAAGCATTCGCTGCCCAAGTTTTGGCTAACGTGAAAATGTTCGCAAGCGATGAGTTTGCACAGAAGAATCTTGGCCGCGATAAAGCGATCGGTGAGATTGATATGGAGAAGTTCAACGTGCTGGGTAGCTCGATTGCTTACGGACATCCGTTTGCAGCGACTGGCGCACGCATGATGACTCAAACATTACGTGAACTGAAACGTCGCGGTGGCGGCTTGGCACTGAACACAGCGTGTGCGGCTGGTGGTTTAGGTGCAGCAATGATCTTGGAGGTAGAATAATGTCTACGACTCTTGATGCAACAACAGAAAAAGAAACAGTCGCTCAACCAGATTCAACCTCTGCGACTGAATCAACCAAAAAGAAAGCGACAGCATTTACTCTCAATATCGATGAGCAAGATATTGCTTGGTTAGCGATTGATGTACCAAACGAGAAAATGAACACGCTGCAAGCGGCTTTTGCTGAAGAAATGAAAGCCATCTTCGAGCAACTCAAAGAAAAGCAAAGCCGAGTTAAGGGCCTAATCGTTCATTCTCTTAAGCCAGATAACTTTATCGCTGGTGCTGATGTAAGAATGCTTGATGCGTGTAAAACGGCTGACGAAGCACAGTCTCTGGCTCGCCAAGGGCAGGAGATGTTCCAAACGCTTTCTGAACTACCGTACCCAGTAGTCGCAGCGATTCACGGCCCATGTTTAGGTGGTGGTTTAGAGCTTGCACTGGCGTGTGATTACCGTGTATGTACCGATTCAGATAAGACTCGCGTTGGTCTGCCAGAAGTACAGTTAGGTCTGTTACCAGGCTCTGGCGGTACACAGCGTCTACCTCGCCTTATTGGTTTGCTGCCATCTCTTGACCTAATCCTTACGGGTAAGCAACTGCGCGCTAAGAAAGCGAAATCGCTCGGTGTTGTCGATGCTTGTGTGCCTGAAACTATCCTGCTTGAAGTCGCTAAAAGCTTTGTTGAAAAGAATACGGGCAGTAAAAAAGGTAAGCGTCTGGCGTCGAAAAGCCAAGCGTCGACTAAAGAAAAGCTGATTTCACGCACGGGCCTTGGTCGCAAAGTGATTTTTGAACAGGCTTCAAAGAAGACGAATCAGAAAACACGCGGCAATTACCCAGCAGCAGATGCGATTTTAGACGTGATTCGTTATGGCCTAGAGAACGGCTTTGATAAAGGCCTTCAGTACGAAGCGAAGCGTTTCTCAGAACTGGTTATGACTTCAGAGTCTAAAGCCCTTCGTTCGATTTTCTTTGCAACCACGGAAATGAAAAAAGAACACGGCGCAGACGCAGAACCCAAAGCGGTTAAGCGTGTTGGTGTGCTAGGCGGTGGTCTTATGGGCGCAGGCATCAGCCATGTCAGTGTTGCTAAGGCGAAAGTGCCTGTACGCATTAAAGACGTATCAAATGAAGGTGTACTGAACGCGCTTAACTACAACTTCAAGTTGTTCGATAAGCAGCGTAAGCGTCGCATTCTGAGCCGAGCGGGCCTTGAAAGTAAGATGCTTCAACTGTCTGGTGGTATCGACTTTACGAGCTTTAATCACACCGATGTGGTGATTGAAGCGGTATTTGAAGACCTCGACCTTAAGCAGTCAATGGTTGCGGACATCGAAGCCAATGCCAAGCCAGAGACTATTTTCGCGACGAATACGTCTTCATTGCCGATCCATAAGATTGCGGAGAAGGCGCAGCGACCAGAAAACGTGGTCGGTCTTCACTACTTCAGCCCAGCCGAAAAAATGCCGCTAGTAGAAGTTATCCCTCATGAAACTACGTCAGAAGAGACGATTTCTACGGTTGTTGCATTAGCGAAGAAGCAAGGTAAAACGCCGATTGTTGTGAAAGACACGGCTGGTTTTTATGTGAACCGTATTCTTGCTCCGTACATGAACGAAGCAGCGCATTTACTGCTAGCGAACGAGCCGATTGAAAAGCTCGACAGCACGTTATTGGACTTCGGTTTCCCGGTTGGTCCTATCACTTTATTAGATGAGGTGGGTGTTGATATCGGTGCGAAGATCATTCCGATTTTAGTGAATGAGCTTGGCGATCGTTTCCAAGGTCCTGATGTGTTCGATATTCTTTTGAATGACAATCGTAAAGGCCGCAAGAGTGGTAAAGGTTTCTACACTTACAAAGGCAAGAAGAAGGAAGTGGATAAGTCAGTTTACAAGCTGCTTAAGCTGCAACCAGATCCTAAGTTGAGCGATAACGATATCGCGATGCGCTGTGTGTTACCTATGCTAAACGAAGCGGTTCGTTGTCTAGACGACGGCATTATCCGCAGCCCTCGTGATGGTGATATCGGTGCGATTTTCGGTATCGGTTTCCCGCCATTCCTAGGTGGTCCGTTCCGTTATATGGATCAAATCGGCATTAAGTCACTGGTTGAGATGATGAACGATTTCGCTAAGAAGTACGGTGATCGTTTCGCGCCATGTGATGGCCTACTGACACGTGCTGGATTGGGTGAGTCTTTCTACAAGTAACTCTCTAACTCATTGATTAATAAGCCCGTATCAAGCAATTGATGCGGGCTTTTCTGTTTTATGAACGAGTGTGAAAGGAATGAGATTCCCGACTCAGTCGTTCCTCCTTCTCGGGAATGATGATTGAGAGATAAAAAGTAAGTTATTGCGTTGATTAGAAAGGTGGTCAAACACACGTCAATCAAAACTACCGTCATCTCCTAAAGCGACGAAGGAGCGTAATAGGAGATCTGCTTTTGGGCTGCATCCAATAAAAAAGGTTGATGCTTTCACATCAACCTTATGATTTTCATTCCAGCTTTATCAGCCTAGCTCAGTATCTTTCGGGCGTAACTGAAACTCATCAATAGAGCCAATTTCAACACCTGCTGACAGCTTCTCTTCCTCATTATGAGCATTACCCTGAGCATGCATAATCAGGCGATTTGCCGTGCGTGGTTTTAGCTGGCTAACCACAAAACGCATCATGTCTGAGCGAGTTAACCCCTTAAGGTCTTCCAATACGCGCTCTCTCTGGTTGAACTCAACATCCTTATTGCCTATCGCAACCCATAAGCGCTGAGCTCGCCCTCGCAAAGTCGTATCTGGTGCCGAAATCTGATTCCAGAGACCGCGCTTACTGCTGTGCCATTGATAGTCGTTAAGCTCCAACAGCACCATGTAAAAGGCATTGAGGAACTCATCTATTGAAGCTAACAAGTCAGCAGGGGCGGCATTCGGTGATTGCACATACAACACAATACCAGGGTGTCGGTTGAGCGGCATATTGCCAGTACCGACCATGTAACCTAGCTGCTGCTTGGTTCGTATCTCATGGAAGAAAGTGGCCGACATCAAATGGTTTGCCAATGAATACAGCGCGATATTTTTAGGTGAAATATCAGGGCATTGGTAATAAACCACAATTGCTGAATCATCTTGGTTACACACCACTTCACGTTGGAAGCTGCCGTTTTCACCGAGCATGATGAGCGGACGCAGTGATTCTTCGTAAGCCTGATCTTGAACACGCAGTGCATCTTTTAGCGTTTCAGCCATCTTGTGTGCATCGGCTTTTTTCCAGTCGCCATACACAAACATCTCAACATGAAGTTCCGCCAAGATTGCTTGAACAAAAGAGGATAGCTCATCGACCTCTATCGTTTCTAGGGCTTCAATTAACACGGAATAAGGCGGGTTATTTGGTTGAAGTATCCCAGTCATTGCATTAAACAACTGCGAAATAGGGCGATCTTGCGACGCGTTGTTCCAGTTTCTGAGCAATTGATGTTTGATGGTTTCGAAGCGTGTTGGACTAAAGTCGCGTGCTTGGAAACGTTCAAGAATCATATTGAGCAGTTGTGGCTGTTTCTCGCTAAACCCGGACAGAGTGAGCGTTACACCGCCCTGATGGGTGTACATGTTGTAGCCCATTCCGGCGATTTCAGCCTGATACGTATCTTTTTCGAGTGAGTCTAAGAACATCTCTACGCACAAGCGTGTTTTAACGATATTTCTTGGGCTAGCAACTGAGTGCGGGCTATCGATAGCGACATACACCACACCTTTAGGAACTCGAAATTGATGGTCTTGCAGGTGCCACAGCTTAAAGCCGTCGAGCTCTTCTAACAGTTGTGGGAACTTAGCGTCACCTTCCAGTTCAGTCGGGTCTAGATCGTAGCAAATAAACGGGTTTTTGCTTGGGAGTTCAAACTGCCAACCGGGGTTAATGCACGTAAAGCATTGAACTTGTTCAGCGCTAAAAGGTGTGACCGAGTAGGGAGTAAAGTACCACTTCGCTTCCCTGTCATACTCGAATCCCTGAGCAACAATGGTCGCTCGCATGTTGTCTACGGTTAAGTAAGGCAGCAAAGAACGCTGTAATTCGTCATCGAAATGCGACATTTTGTAATCGCCATACACCACATCTTGCTCTTGGTAGTGCTGCATGTTGATGACGAGGTGGCTGACGACATCAAGCGGTCTTGCTGGCTCTTGAAAGCGGAAAGCAGACTCTAAAACGGCGCGTTTTTCTAGGTAGCGCCACTCTTCTATGCCTTGTTGTTCGACTAACTTGATGTACTGAAATATCGCTTGGATGATGTTATCGGTTTTGGTTAAACCTTCTATGGTCAATGAGCAACTGACTGTGAAATCACGGTAGTTACTGCCACTCGCGCCACCACCTGCAGAGAGAGATGTTATCCAGCCTTTCTCTTTGAGTTGCATCATCAAACTGCCTTCACCTTCGTAACCTAAAAGGTGGGCAAAGAACGACAAAGGCTTAACGCCGTAGTGTTCGTCCATGCTTGGCATCGGGAAGGTTAAGATCAGTTTGCGCACTTCTTTAATCGGCTCAACGCGGACTTGTACACCCGTACTTAACTCGCCGACAATCGGAACTTCAACCTTTTTGCCTTGTAGGTTGTGATTGGTGATTGAGCTAAAGCGATCCTCAACCCAGCTTTGCATCTCATCTAACGACTGATTGCCAGACAGTGTCAGTGTCATCAAGTCAGCAGAGTATTGTTGCTGGTGGAAAGCCAAGATCTCTTGTCGAATCGTCTCGCCGTTTCTGTCACCCAACGTATCGATATTACCGACAGAAAACTTCGAGAATGGGTGATTGTGATTCACCAGTTCTTTGGTAACTTGGTACAAGCGTCGTGAGTCGTCGTTGAGTTTCATCTTGTATTCGGAGTCAACGGCTTGGCGTTCTTTGTCTAACGCTTCTTCGTTGAAAAGGGGAGCGGTAAAAAATTGGCTGAAGCGATCGAGTGCGGTTTCAAAGGCATTCAATTCAACATCAAAAAAGAAGCAGGTGTGCTCTGTTCCTGTCCAAGCGTTGTTGCTACCGCCATGCTGGCTGATAAAACTTTGGAACTCTCCGACCTTTGGATACTTTTCAGTTCCCAAAAATAGCATATGCTCTAAGTAGTGAGCTAAACCCTCTCGGTCTGTAGGGTCATCAAAATGTCCCACATTGACGGCTAATGCGGCTGCTGCTTTTTGAGCATTTTGATCCTGAACTAACAGTACACGTAACCCGTTATTTAAGGTTATGTAGCGGTATTGATGTTCATCATTTGGGCTTAAGTGCACAGGAGCATCTCCAGAGAAGGTGGTTTTTAAATTATGTACCCGATGATTCGGCGTGCAAACCTTGTGATCATATTTTGGGATATGAAGTGCTTTTTGGCGATTTCTAAATCACTTTTATCGATTTTTATCAGTAATTTATTTTCTTTTAACAAGATTGTTAAGAAAGTCGAACTCTTTGGCAAGTGACTTGATATAATTATTTATATTGACTGCGGTTTCTCTGGATTGAGAGCCAAACCTAAGTAGCGTTTCGCTGATATATGGGATATATCGACTTTCGACATGTTACGAAGACAGGATTGAACATGAAAATATTCATTATGCGCCACGGTGAAGCAGAACATTTTGCCAACTCGGATGCAGAAAGAGCGTTGACCAAGCGCGGGAAAATGGCTTCTCTTGCCGTGGCACAAGCTGCAAATGAGCAGGGGATTAGTCAATTCGATAAAGTGCTGGTGAGCCCATATTTAAGGGCACAAGAAACGTGGTTAGAGATCTCTCAGGCGTTTTCTGGAAAGAAAGTAGAAACCTGTGATGATATTACGCCTTATGGAATGTCCGACGATGTGTTTGATTTGACCTTAGCAATGGCTGAAGTAGAAAAACTAGAGACCATTTTATTTGTTTCTCATTTACCTCTAGTTGGCTACCTAACTGCAGAGTTTGCAACAGGCATGGCGCCGCCTATGTTTCCCACTTCGGGCCTAGCGTGTATCGACTTCAACCTTGAGACACAAAAAGGTGAGTTGCTTTGGAACATCAATCCATAAGCTCGTTGAGCTCTGTTTGATGACAAAGTTGCAGACAATTAGAAAGGGCATCTCAATATGATTGGGATGCCCTTTGTTGTTTTTTGGTGAGAGAGAGTTTGTTAACCAGAATTACTTCTCAGGAACCGAAAGCAAGACTAACAGCGCGCCATTGCCGCCAAACTCTAACGGCGCTTGGTGGAAAGCCATCACGTCTGGGTGCTGTGCTAACCACAAAGGCACCTTCTGTTTAAGGATGTGTTTACCGATACCGTGTTGAACGCAAGCACACGCCACGCTCTCTTTCACGCAGTGCGCAATCATCGCGCCAAGCTCACGTTTGGCTTCTTGTTGAGTCATACCATGCATATCGAGATACACGTCAGGCACGTAGACACCACGACGGAGGCGCTTGACCTCATATTTAGAGACATCATCACGCGCATAACGCGTCGGACCGTCTTCGCTAAGATGCGGAATGAACTCATCCGAGAAATAAAACTCGCTATCACTGGCTTGTCTTGCCGTTCGAGTAATTTCTTTTTGCTTGGCATTTCTTTTTGGCTGCTGGACTATGGTATCCTGTTGCAACTTTTTAACGCCCTTTACTGCATCGTTGAACAGGGCGAAATCGTCATCGAAGTCGGTGTCTTTTTTGCTCATCAGGTTATGAATTCTAATTAGAAACGTAATTAGCAGTATTGTAGCGCTTTTCGGAGACAATTTTGGATAAGATTTTTGTAGAAGAAGCGGTATCAGAACTACACACGCTTCAAGATGTGATTCGTTGGACTGTTAGCCGCTTTAACGCAGCGGGCCTATTTTATGGTCACGGCACTGATAACGCGTGGGATGAGGCAGTACAACTTATCTTACCTACTCTTTATCTGCCGATTGATGTTCCTTCGCATGTGATGAACTCTCGTCTAACGAGCAGCGAACGTCTACGTATTGTTGAGCGCGTAATCAAGCGTATTAATGATCGTACACCAACGGCTTACCTAACCAACAAAGCTTGGTTCTGTGGTCTTGAGTTCTTCGTTGATGAGCGCGTTCTTGTGCCTCGTTCTCCAATTGGTGAGCTGATCGAAGCTCAATTCCAACCTTGGTTAACTGAAGAGCCAACTCGCATCATGGATATGTGTACGGGTAGTGGTTGTATCGCTATTGCTTGTGCTCACGCATTCCCAGACGCTGAAGTAGATGCGATTGATATCTCTACTGACGCATTGCAAGTTGCAGAGCAGAACGTTCAAGATCACGGCATGGAGCAGCAAGTGTTCCCAATCCGTTCAGATCTTTTCCGTGATTTGCCAAAAGAGAAATACAACCTGATCGTATCTAACCCACCTTACGTGGACGAAGAAGATATGAACAGCCTGCCAGATGAGTTTACTCACGAGCCAGAACTTGGCCTAGCAGCGGGTACAGACGGTCTGAAATTGGTTCGTCGCATCTTAGCTAATGCACCAGACTACCTAACTGACGACGGTATTCTTATCTGTGAAGTTGGTAACTCAATGGTTCATATGATGGATCAGTACCCAGAGATTCCATTCACTTGGATTGAATTCTCTAACGGTGGTCATGGCGTATTCATGATCACTCGTGAGCAGCTTGTTGCTTGCGCTGATGAGTTCTCTATCTACAAAGACTAGGTTTCAATTATTAGGTTAGTGCCCCTATCTTAGGGCTGTAAGCTTAGAACCTGACATCTAGTAAGACGTTCGATTTGAAACGTTTTTATTTAAACGCCATGCAGCAATGCATGGCGTTTTTTATTGCCTAGATTAAAGATGTTTGCATTTATATCGAAGACGTTAAGCGCAATATTTAGTTGATTAATATGAGGGCTTATTACATATTGGTGTTTAATATTTAGTCGTTTTAGTGAGTTAAGGAGGATTCACGATGAGCTTTGATACATGGATTTATTATTTATTAGCGGTGCTAATTTTAACGGCATCACCAGGCCCAAGTTCTTTATTGTGCATGACCAAAGGTGTGCAATCTGGCTTTAAATTATCGATATTTACTGCCTTGGGGAGCTTAACTGCGATTACTGGTATTTTAACTTTATCGTTTACCGGGCTAGGGGTAATTATTGCTTCGTCTGAAGTGGTATTTAATGTCATAAAATGGACTGGTGCAGCTTATCTGATCTTCCTCGGTTGGAAGTCTCTGCGCTCTAGCCAACAAGATTATGACAAGTTATCGGATCAACAAGGCGGTGCTCAATCTGTCAAAGAAAGCGCTGCGCAGCATTACTTAAGTGGCTTTATTGTTGGCGCGAGTAACCCCAAAGCTATCTTGTTTTTTACTGCACTTTTCCCACAGTTTATTGATCCCTCAATTGCGCTATTACCACAGTTTACCGTGTTTGCTTTTACCTTCGCAGTGATGGAATTGTCTTGGTTATTGGTGTATGCCTACTTGGGGGCGAAGTCGTCAAATTGGTTGTTTGCGAAAGGTCGAGCCAAGGTCTTTAATCGTGTCACTGGAGGTGTCTTTATTGGGGCTGGCGCACTGCTTTCGACGACCAGTCGAGCATAACTTTCTGTTTTATCAGAGAGGTGAATGATTACAGAATATTCTTGATGCTGTCATAAAAGGTTAATATTAATGTGCTTGCCGCTTTTGGCGAAAAGCCGATATATTGTAGTTACACCATCACGTTCTCAAGGAGAGACATATGCAGCATCAAGAAATGATTCAACACAGTAACTTTGGCGTAATCAGTCGTACTTGGATTTTCTCTACCCTTTCTCTAGTGGGTATTCTTGCTCTAATGTAGTCAGCTTCATGGCTCTATAGTTTTAGTTTTTATTATGAAATCACTTGTTAAAAAGTCTTCAAAGTCAGAACTCTTTCTCTTATAAATGTGGCTTTTCTCATCAGGCTAGCCACTTAACTTTTTCTTAGTCATCTTCTTCTAGCAAGCATCCCCCAGTAATTTATTCCTAGTCACCACTTTCTTCCTGTGGAATGGTTTATCACCTTACCTCTATAAACAAGCGCCATCGCACTTCTGAAGTTGTTACGAAACTGTGATAATCTTAAGTTATCTTTTATCTACAGTGTATCTCTCATGTCTGTCTGGGATTCTATTTCATTTAACAATCGATTTACTGCATTACCTCGACTGTTCTATACCCCAATTCAACCTACACCGCTCAGCAATGTCCAATGGCTCGCATGGAACCATAAGCTTGCGGATGAACTCGGTTTTTTGTCATTTGATGATGCTTCCGAGGAATTGCTTGAAACGTTATCTGGCAATGTTGAACCTGAGCAGTTTTCGCCTGTAGCAATGAAATACGCAGGCCACCAGTTTGGTTCTTATAACCCGGATTTAGGTGATGGAAGAGGGCTGTTATTAGCTCAAATTGTCGCGAAAAGTGGCGAAACGTTCGATTTACACCTTAAAGGTGCCGGTAAAACGCCCTATTCACGTATGGGCGATGGACGCGCTGTTATTCGATCAACCGTTCGTGAGTACTTATGTAGCGAAGCGATGGCAGGGCTCAATATCCCAACCACTCGCGCGTTGGCTATGATGACCAGCGACACACCGGTATATCGAGAGAAGCAAGAGTGGGGCGCATTGTTGGTGCGTGCTGCCGAATCACACATCCGTTTCGGTCACTTTGAACATCTGTTTTATACCAATCAGTTGGCTGAGCATAAGTTGCTGGCCGATAAAGTCATTGAATGGCACTTCCCTGAGTGTCTCGATGAAGAGAAACCCTACGCTGCTATGTTTAATCAGATTGTTGACCGTACCGCGGAGATGATTGCGTTGTGGCAAGCGAATGGTTTTGCTCATGGCGTGATGAACACCGATAACATGTCGATCATCGGGCAAACTTTCGATTATGGTCCGTTCGCGTTTCTTGATGAATATGACCCAAGATTGATCTGTAATCACTCGGATTACCAAGGTCGTTATGCTTTTAACCAGCAGCCAAGAATAGGGCTTTGGAACCTGTCGGCACTGGCTCACTCACTTTCTCCGCTGGTGGATAAGGCCGACTTAGAGGCGGCTTTAGAGCAGTACGAACCGCAAATGAACGGTTACTTTAGTCAGATGATGCGTCGTAAGTTGGGGCTACTTTCGAAACAAGAAGGCGACAGTCGTTTGTTTGAATCTATGTTCGAGCTGATGTCGCAAAACAAAGTCGACTACCCAAGGTTCTTTAGAACGCTATCGAACCTAGACACCTTGTCGCCACAAGAAGTGATTGATCTGATAATTGATCGAGAGGCAGCAAAACTGTGGGTAGATAACTACTTACAACGCTGCGAATTGGAAGATAGCTCAGTGGTCGAGCGCTGCGAAAATATGAGACAGGTAAACCCGAAATACATCCTCAGAAACTACCTAGCTCAGCTAGCGATAGACAAAGCAGAGCGCGGTGATAGCAGCGATATTGACGCTTTGATGGTGGTACTGGCAGACCCTTATGCGGAACACCCGGATTATGAATACCTTGCGGCTCTACCTCCTGAGTGGGGTAAAGCCATGGAGATCAGCTGCTCTTCATAACCAACCAATAGCGGATTAAGCCCTAAAGATTCAGATAGAGGTCACTAAGTTGTGATCTTTATCTGTTTGTTCTTCTAACTTTACAAACATGTCAATAATCAAACAATCGGCCAGCCTATACACTATGTGAATAAGTTGTAAATTTAATAGGTTTGGGCGATGCCAACAAATACTCGAATTCTCGTAGTGGATGATGATCAAGAAATCCGCGAGCTGCTGGAAGAGTACCTCACAAAATCTGGTTTCGATGTTTCTTCTGTGGGAGATGGTGTTGAACTAGAAGCTCATCTGCAAAACCAAGGTTATCCAGATCTGATTCTGCTTGATGTGATGCTACCCGGTGACGATGGTTTTACCTTGTGTCAACGCGTCCGTAAGCAATCGAATGTGCCTATCATCATGCTGACTGCCGTATCGGATGAAACCGACCAAATTATCGGCTTAGAAATTGGTGCTGATGATTACATTGCCAAGCCGTTTAGCCCTCGTCAGTTAATGGCGCGTATCAAAGCGTTGTTGCGCCGCGTTCAAGTGGTGGATGACAAGACAAGTGATGCATTGCCAAAACAGATTGTTTTTGGTGATTGGACGCTTGATACGTTAGCGCATCGAATTTCCCACAATGAAAACTCGGAAGAGATGGATTTGTCGGGCAGTGATTTTTCTCTGTTGATGTTGTTCTTAACTCGCCCTAACGAAGTTCTCGACCGTGACACTATCTCATTCGCGACCAGAGGCCGTGAAGCGTTGCCTTTTGAGCGAGGCATTGATGTGCAGCTTAGTCGTCTGAGAAGCCGATTGGGCGACAGTGGCAAGTATCCTCACTACATCAAAACCATGCGCGGTAATGGCTATATCCTCGCTGTGCCTGTTCAGTATGAACACTGATAATCAAGTGATGTTAATGAGCACCTCGGCAATGAAGTATTTCCTATGAACGGGTTGAGTCGGTTAAAGCCAAACTCTTTGGTTGCCAGAACATTGTTACTGACCTTGTTAGCTGTGGTGATAGCTCAAGGTATCGCAACGTCTATTTGGTATAGCGAATCCAAACACAAAGAACTGGAGGGGATTCGTTCTGCCTCTTCAAGCATGGCCAATATGTTTGCCTCGACGGTGACTTTCTTCCAGTCTCTGCCCGTTAAATATCGCCATATCGTGTTGGATCAAATCCGCAATATGGGCGGTACGCGCTTCTTCGTTTCTTTCAATAAAGAGGCGTTGATTGTCGAACAGATCCCTGATACCCGTTTAAAAACCGCCTCGATTGAAGCGATCGAAAGTGTTTTGAGTAGCAAGCTCAATAAAGTCGAATCAGTGCGGGTTGATTTCTCTCGCCCTGAACATCTTCGTTTGCTTAAAAATGACATCTACTTGAGCGATCTCCCACGATCGTGGGCACATCATACTTTAACCTTAGAACCTCTTAACCCTCCTATTCTGGTTGTTCAGATAGAATTAGCCAGTCATGAATGGGTGTATATCGCCGCGTTGTTGCCTGCGCCTTACGTCAAACTCGACGATACGATTCTCGGCAGAGAACAGGTGATCTTCTTAGTTTCCTCGACCCTCATTCTTTTGGTTTTGACTTACTTGATGATTCGTCGGCAAGTACGCCCTCTTAAAAAATTAGCAAGAGCGGCCAATGAGATGAGTATGGATATTCAGCAGCCGCCACTTAACGAAGAGGGGGCTACTGAGCTGGTGACGGCGACCCGAGCGTTTAATCGAATGCAGCAACGGATTCGTCGCTATGTTGCCGACCGTGAGCACCTTTTCTCTGCAATCTCACATGATTTAAAGACACCAATAACACGGCTTAGATTGCGTGCAGAGTTGTTGGAGAGTGAAGTAAAGAAAGACAAATTCAACAAAGATCTCGATGAGCTTGAGATGATGGTTAAAGGTGCTTTGCAAGCGGTAAGAGACACCGATCTACACGAGAATAATGCCATTATTGACCTCAACGAAATGGTACTTGCAGTGATTGAATCTCATAACCAGTATCAGACAAAGGTTGAGTTCGAGCCGGTCGTCATTGAGCCATTGGTCGCTAAACCACTGGCGATAAAGCGTGTACTCACCAACTTAATCGACAACGCGGTTAAGTATGGTTCCTCAGCAGTTGTTGAAATCAGCGGTGATGATCTTTGGGTGGTCGTGACCATTCAAGACCGTGGTCTCGGTATTCCAGAAGACAAGCTAGAGTTAGTTTTTGAACCTTACTTTAGGTTAGCAACGGATGATCAAGGACACGGTCTTGGCCTCGGGATCTGCCGAAATATCCTGCATGGACACGGCGGAGATCTCATTATTCGTAACTCCCCTCAAGGCGGCTTAGAAGCTAAAGTCTATATTCCACGCGGCCTAGAAGTTTAATGTAACAATTGTGTTACATTGAGCTTACCTTTTGTTTCAATCTTACAAATCAGAATAAGTAGACTCTGTATTGAACCGGACGTCGAGTCCGCTAAAACATGGAAGATAATAATGAAAATCAATAAAACCCTACTTACTCTATCTCTTCTTGCTGCCTCAACATTTTCTCAAGCTGGTGAAGTGGAAGTGCTTCACTGGTGGACTGCCGGTGGCGAAGCGAAATCCGCAGCTGTACTGAAAGAGATGATTGAAGAACAAGGCCATACTTGGAAAGATTTCGCTGTTGCTGGTGGCGGCGGTGAAAGTGCGATGACTGTTTTGAAAACTCGAGCAGTGTCGGGCAATCCTCCATCTGCGGCGCAGATTAAAGGTCATGATATTCAAGAGTGGGGTGGTTTAGGTTTTCTAACGTCTCTCGATGCAACTGCGAAACAAGAAAAATGGGATGAGCTACTGCCAGAAGTGGTCACTAAAGTGATGAAGTGGGATGGCGAATATGTCGCAGTTCCTGTCAACGTTCACCGTGTTAACTGGCTTTGGGCGAACCCTGTTGTTTTAGAAAAATCAGGCGTGACGGTTCCAACTACGTTAGATGAGTTCTTTGTTGCCGCAGACAAGATTAAAGCGGCTGGCTTCATTCCACTGGCTCACGGTGGTCAACCTTGGCAAGACGCGACAGTCTTCGAAGCTGTAGCACTTGATGTACTAGGCAGTGAAGATTACAACAAAGCGTTCGTTGATCTGGATATGGACGTGTTATCTGGCGACAAAATGGTGGAAGTGTTCACCAAGTTCAAAAAGATGCGTGATTACATCGACAGCAACTCTCCGGGTCGTGATTGGAACGTAGCAACTTCGATGGTTATCAATGGCGAAGCGGCAATGCAGATCATGGGTGACTGGGCGAAAGGTGAATTTACTGCGGCAGGCAAAGTACCGGGTAAAGATTACATCTGTGCACCAGCACCGGGCACTGATGGCCAATTCACTTTCAACATCGATAGCTTTGCGTTCTTTGAGCTGAGTGACAAAGAGAACCAAAAAGCGCAGCAAGACCTAGCGAAAACCATTCTTACCAAAGATTTCCAAGAAGTCTTCAACCTTAACAAGGGTTCTATCCCTGTACGTCTAGATATGGACATGTCTAAGTTCGACCAATGTGCGTTGGATTCAATGGCAACCTTCAAAGCGAGTGCGAAATCTGGCGATCTTGTTCCGAGTATGGCTCACGGCCTAGCGACAACAAGCTACGCTCAAGGCGCGATTTACGACGTGGTAACCAACTTCTTCAACGAAAAAGATGCCGATCCAAAACAAGCGGCGGCTAAGTTAGCGAAAGCTGTGAAAGCGGCTATCTAATATAACTTGATAAGCGACACACAACGCACGTGAGTGACGGGTTGTGTTGCTTTACCAAACCCCCAGGGTGGGTAGGCTCGTAGGGAGCCTATCTACTCTTCACTCCCAATTCTGATATGCGTGATGCTGATGTGGTGCCGAAAGGTAAGCCATTGGCTCGATTGTGCAACAAGGATAAGTTATGGAGCATGTTTTGACTGAGTCGACTCCAAAACCCACAAGGAGCCAGCCTGCGCCCAAGCCTAGCTTTGCTGACAGGTTGCAACATTGGTTACCCAAGATTGTACTGGCGCCGACCGCGTTAGTGACCGTGGTGTGTATCTACGGCTATATATTCTGGACGGCGGCGCTGTCGTTTACGAATTCTCGATTTCTTCCGAGCTTCAACTTCGTTGGTTTAACCCAATATGAAAAGCTGATGGATAACGATCGTTGGATCACCTCTATCACCAACCTCGGTGTGTTTGGTTTTCTATTCATGGCGATTGCTATCTTGCTAGGTGTTGGTTTAGCGGTATTACTTGACCAGAACATCCGTCAAGAAGGCGCGATTCGCACTATCTATCTCTACCCAATGGCGTTGTCATTCATCGTGACAGGTACGGCTTGGAAATGGATTCTTAACCCGGGTCTTGGCATTGAAAAGCTGATGCAAGACTGGGGCTTTACTGACTTCAAATTCGATTGGCTCGTCAATTCTGAAATGTCGGTTTACACCTTGGTTATCGCGGCACTTTGGCAGTCTTCTGGATTCGTGATGGCGATGTTCTTAGCAGGTCTGCGTGGCATCGATTCTTCAATCATCAAAGCGGCTCAAATCGATGGGGCAAGCTTACCCACTATCTATCTCAAAATCATTTTACCTTGCTTGCGCCCTGTGGTTTTCAGTGCGGTGATCATTACTTCTCATATTGCAATTAAGAGCTTTGACCTTGTGACGGCAATGACGGCAGGCGGCCCGGGTTATTCATCGGATCTTCCTGCGCTATTCATGTACGCCCACTCCTTTACTCGTGGACAAATCGGCCTTGGTGCTGCCAGTGCCATGATGATGCTTGCCGGCATTTTAGCGATTCTCGTGCCTTATCTTTACTCTGAACTTAGGGAGAAAAAGTCATGATGAATAACATCAATTTTGCTCGAATCTTTATTTATTCAGCACTGCTTTTCTTCTGTTTAGTGTACCTAATGCCATTGTTCGTAATGGCGCTGACGTCATTCAAAACTCTGCCTGATATCAAGGCGGGCAACCTGATGAGCTTGCCAAAAGAGTGGGTGTTCGACGCTTGGTATAAAGCGTGGGACACCGCTTGTACAGGCGTGAAATGTGAAGGCATCAAAGGCTACTTCTGGAACTCGTTCCAAATGGTGATTCCTGCGGTTGCGATTTCAACATTGCTCGGTGCATTCAATGGCTATGTCGTGACGAAATGGCAATTCAGAGGTTCAAACCTGTTCTTTAGTTTGTTGTTATTTGGCTGCTTCATTCCATTCCAAGTGGTGCTACTACCAATGGCAACCATGCTCGGCAAGATGGGGCTAGCGAACACAACCATCGGCTTGGTGATTGTGCACGTTATCTACGGTATGGCATTTACCACACTGTTTTTCCGTAACTTCTATATCTCGATTCCTGATGAATTGATCAAGGCGGCAAAGCTCGATGGTGCTGGCTTCTTTACGATTTTCTTCAAGATCTTATTACCGATCTCGACACCAATCATTATGGTGACGGTGATCTGGCAGTTCACCGCGATTTGGAATGACTTCTTGTTTGGAGTGGTCTATTCCGGCTCAGATACTCAGCCGATCACCGTGGCATTAAACAACCTAGTCAACACCAGCACTGGCGTTAAAGAATATAACGTCGACATGGCTGCCGCGATCATCGCCGCACTGCCAACGCTGTTGGTGTATGTCTTCGCAGGAAAATATTTTGTTCGTGGCCTAACGGCAGGATCAGTAAAAGGATAATTACCCATGGCAACATTAGATTTAAAACAGATCCGTAAAACCTATCGCAACGCGGACAACGAAACGTTAAAGGGCATCGACATCAGTATCGATTCGGGGGAATTTTTGATACTTGTCGGCCCTTCGGGGTGTGGGAAATCCACCTTGATGAACACCATCGCTGGGCTAGAGAATATTAGCTCGGGTGAGATTGTAATTGATGGCATAGACGTGGCGCAGGTTGAACCTAAAGATCGCGATATCGCGATGGTATTCCAGTCGTACGCGCTTTATCCAAACATGACGGTACGCGGCAATATCGCTTTCGGTTTGAAGATCCGCAAGATGCCGCAGCAAGATATTGATGCAGAGGTAAATCGAGTGGCTGAAATGCTGCAAATCGAACAGTTGCTTGATCGTAAACCATCGCAACTTTCTGGTGGTCAGCGTCAACGTGTCGCGATGGGACGCGCTCTAGCTCGTCGTCCTAAGCTGTATCTATTTGATGAGCCGCTTTCAAACTTGGATGCCAAGTTGCGTGTTGAGATGCGTCATCAGATAAAGCGTCTGCACCAGAAGCTGAATACCACGATTGTTTATGTAACCCATGATCAGATTGAAGCTATGACACTCGCTGATCGCATCGCAGTAATGAAAGATGGTGAACTGCAGCAGTTAGGCACACCACAAGAGATCTACACCAAGCCAAATAACATGTTCGTGGCGGGCTTTATGGGCTCACCATCCATGAACTTCATTAAGACCATGGTGGATTTGGATGAGGAACAGAATCCGATCATCAAAGTAACTGGCACGGCGGAGCAAGAACACCACATTCGTTTGCCAAAGAGTATGCGCGACCAAGATGGCAAAGAGTTGGTGATAGGGCTACGTCCTGAGCACATTACTGAGCAGCAGGGTGATGATGTTTCTGCCTCTACAAAGCTAGACTTACAACTAGAGGTATTGGAACCGACAGGGCCAGATACTATTGCGATGGTTAAAGTGAACGACCAAGAAGTCGCGTGTCGTTTATCGCCAGAATTTGAAGTGTCCGTTGGGCAAATGGCACCGCTGCATTTTGACCTATCCAAAGCGGTATTCTTCGATGCTCAAACCGAAGCGAGAATCGATTTCTAACTTCTAACTTCTAACTTCTAGTTGCTGAGTTAGTTTAACAATCAAAGTTCATGTCTAAATCAAAGGCAGTATCACCAACTAGTAATAAGTAATGTGATGCTGTCTTTTTCGTTGTCTATACTTGCTTTTTATCCCTTATAAAAACAGAGGGATAAACGATATATATGCTTCTACTGCAATAATATCTTGATTTAGTATCCCTTAGCTCTATAAAGCTGACGTAGAAACGCGTAGGATCACACTACTTTAGACCAAAAACTAGGTTGCACCTTGGTGCATAAACAGAAGAATACATGAAACTAACAGCAAAACCAGCGGCGAATAACGCTTTACTTATTTCTATTACGACACCGGATTTTAAAGGTGACGAAGCAAAAGAGTCTCTTGCCGAACTTGCTCGCTTAGTGACAACCCTAGGGTTTAAAGTCGTAGGTACGCAATCGCAACATCACAGCTCATCACAACGACAAAACGTGTTGGGTGCCGGTAAGCTTGCTGAAATTGCACATCTAACTGGTTATCAAGGCTCTATTGAAGAAGCAGAAGATGAAGACTTTATTGATGAGTCGTTTGATTTTAATACTGAAATCGATGAGCTAGATTTTGATGATCTTCCAACGGGCAACTTCCAATACGGTGCCGCTGATGTTGTGGTATTTGACTGTGATTTAAGCCCATCTCAAATGCGTACTGTTGAGGCGAGTTTGGGTGTGGAAGTATTTGACCGTACTGGCATCATCATCGAAATCTTCAGCCGTCACGCTCGTACTCGTACCGCTCGTTTGCAAGTTGATATCGCTCGTCTAAACTACTTAGTGCCACGACTTCGTGAAACGGCTGAGGGTGATAAAGAGCGTCAAATGGGTCAGGGCGCAGGTGAAACATCACTAGAGCTAGACCGTCGTAACGTACGTGACCAAATTGCTGCGCTTAAGCGTGAGCTAGTAAGCGTACAAGATGAAATGAAGACCCGACGCACAAGGCGCGCGGAGCTTTTCACTGTTGCTTTAGTTGGCTACACCAATGCCGGTAAGTCTTCGATGATGCGTGCAATGACCGCAACCGAAGTGGTGGGTGAAGATAAACTGTTCGCAACGCTAGATACTACGGTTCGTGCACTTCAGCCGATTACTCAGCCACGTATCTTGGTTTCAGACACCGTTGGTTTCATCAAGAAACTGCCACACGATCTGGTTGCTTCATTCCACTCAACGCTAGCAGAAGCGCATGATGCTTCATTGCTTTTGTATGTGGTTGATGCTTCTGACGTTTCGTTCCGAGCTCAGCTTGATGTCGTACACGACGTATTAGCACAAGTGGGCGTTGAAGGTAGCGAAAAACTATTAGTGCTGAATAAGTGCGATAGATTGACTGAAGAACAGCAATTAGAGCTGATCGAAGAATTCCCAGATGCGATGCTAACGTCGACTCGTGATCCGCTAGATATTACGAAGCTGCACAAGTACATCGTTGGTGTTGCTGAAGAAGGCATGATCGAAGAAGAGATCACTATCCCTTATTCTGGACAAGGCATCATCGGCGAGATTCGCTCAAACATGAGTGTGGTTAAAGAAGAGTACGACTACGAACACATCAAATTAACGGTTCGTTCAAGCGCCATTGATTTAGCGCGACTGAAAAAGCGTATGCAGAAGTCTTAATCTTTTAGCTAGCTTAAGAAAAATGACCAAAAGAAAAGCGACCCGTTAAGGTCGCTTTTTTTATTCGTTGAGCTTAATTAACGCTGTATTGAAATGCCTATGCCATTCTTTGCGTCGGCTTCCAGCGTGCTAGTTCCGGAGCAAGCTTGATACCTTGTGAGGTCAGCAGGTTAACACGAGCTAAGTACGCAGCACCGTGCATCAGATGCTTAGCAAGATCAACGGCATTACGCTGTTGGTAATCATCTAGATAGCTGTCTTTTGCCCAGGCGTTGAATGCGCCAAGTGCCGGGCCTGCCCATACTTGGTAATCCATTTCACGACCTTGTTCGCCGGTGTTTGACCAACGGCTCGAAAGACCCAAGTACCAACGGAAGATCAACGCCATTTTACGCTTCGGGTTGCCTTCCGCTCGTTCGATCTGTTTAGGGTCGCGCTCGTTAAAGTGAGCCACAGTCCCTGCCCAAATATCATCCAGTGTTGAACGGAATACCTGCTTCTCTAGCTTTTGGCGCTCTTCAACTGGAATCGCTTCAATCGAGTCGTAACGTGTGTATAGCTCATACAGTTTGTTGGCACGCATTGGGAACAAGGTGCCACGCTTAACCACTTGCAGTTTCACGCCCATTTCGAACATGTCTGCCGCCGGAGCCATCGTCACGTCAGCCATTTCAGTTGTCGAAAGCAGCTTACGAGTGTGTTCGCTCGCGCCAGCCTCAACACACGCTTGGTTGATTGAACCAGTAACAATGTATGCCGCACCCATGTTAAACGTCGCTAGCGCAGCGTCAGGCGTGCCTACACCACCACCACAGCCAACACGCAGTGGTGTTTTGAACTGGTACTGTGCTTGGATTTGCTCTTTCAGCGCTAGAATCGTTGGTAGCAGTGTTACTAGCGGACGGTTATCCGTGTGACCACCAGAGTCAGCTTCTGCAGTAATGTCATCAGCTATAGGAACTAGCTGTGCTAGTTCCATCTGTTCTGCTGTGATTCGACCTTCATCAACTAGAGCTTGCAGCATTTTAGCTGGAGCTGGTTGCATGAACTTACTCGCGACTTCAGTACGGCTTACCTTAGCAATAACCTTGTTGCCAATCTGAATCTCACCTTGTGCATCGCGGCTAAGGCCAGCGGCACGGTAGTGAACGATTTGCGGTGTTAAACCTAAGAATGCTGAAGCTTCAACTGTTTTCACTTTGTGCTTCAAAAATAGCTCAACACTGCCGCGTTCTAGTGCGGGTTCGCTTGGGCTGTGAATCAGGTTAAACGCGTAAGGACCGTTTGGCAGTGCTGCTTGAATGCGGTTAATCGCTTGCTCAACGCGAGACGGGATTAAACCCGCCGCGCCAAATGAACAAAGAATGCCAGCTTGGCCAAGCGCAATCACCAACTCTTCAGATGAAATGCCATTTGCCATTGCACCCGCGTAGTAAGCGTATTTCACGCCGTGGCAGCGACGAAACTCTTCGTCGCCTAGGCTTTGTGTACCAAGAGCGGGAGCAAAGGCGCTAACAGGCTGGCTGTTCGCCGAGCTTGCTGAATCGCCCGATGCAATCTCAGATTTTTGGCTTACGCCTAAACCTTTTTCTGGGTGGTTCACGACGTAACAAGCAAGGCTTAAGTCTTTCAATATTGTCGACATTGCTGCGTTATCAAAGCGAGTTGTGCTCTCTTCGATCTGCCAAGGCCACGGAGATAGCTTTTCGTTATTGATTGTAGTTTGGGTTGTCATACTAAATTCTTTCCTAGTTCTCTGTCAGGCTTATGCTTCTTCGATACAAATCGCGATGTCTTTCACTTCGTAAATACGCAGACCATCTTTGCTCAGGTTTGCGTCGCCAACGATGATGCGTTTGCCGTCTTCGTCTTTGATTGCAGTGATGTGTACATCCAGTGACATCTGTTTGTTCAGAGGGTTAATCTGACCACGGTATTTCCACTTCACTTCAGATTGAATTTGACCAAACTTAGGATTGCGGAAACCAGCGCCAAGGTCTTTGTTTAGCGCATAGGTTTGCATTAACTCGATGATCGCTTCGACACCTAGAGAGCCTGGCATTACCGGATCTTGATGGAAGTGGAACTGGAAGAACCAATCGCTTGGGTCAATCGTACGCTCAGCGTATAGGTAACCAAGGCCATCTTTACCACCATCGCTGGTGATCTGCACAGTATCGATAAAGTTCAAACGACCGCCAGCCAGCTGGTAGTGCTCTTGCACTTCACCAGTAGCAGAAATAGGTGCATTGAAGTAACGCGTCGTTTTGTCTAGCAGGTTGATGTTTACATCCGGTGTGCGGTTGTTATCAACGTGCCAAGGGTGAGTCACTTTACCGTTGTCCAAACCAAGTTGGTCTTTCAGTGCTGCGCCTTTGAAGTAACCAAATACCGCCGTACCTTGGTAAAAAGGCACGCCGTCAGTACTCAGTTCGAAGCTGAAGCTCTGTACGATGTTAGTGCCCATCATTACCGTTGAAAGCAGACGAGAATCGTTGGTAATCGTTTTGCCACGCAAGTCGACGTTACGCAGCATTTTACCGCTGCCATCTAGGTTACGGAAAAACAGTTCTTCACCTGGGAAGCCAAGCGTGGTGCCCATGTAGCCAGAGATAAAGCCGTTTGGCTGCAGTGAAATCTCCATCAATACCGAATAAGGCATCAAGGTGTGATGGCTGTTTTCATCAAAGTACCATGCATTTTCTGGCACTTCGTATTCTGCGATACACGATGACGGTTTCTTGAAGTCGCCACGCTTACCGTCGATTTCTACGACACGAGTGGTTAACTGCAAGTCGCCACACGGAGTACGTGGTGGAATCATTCCACGGTAGATAGAGAAGTCAGGGCCGAAACATTTCTCGATATCGCCCGTTGCGAATTCGAACATGTGGTAAGGCGTGAACGGAACCGTATCTGGAGTGCGATTTGGGTAATCTGGAGTCACCGGAGCTTCAACGTGTTGAAGTGGAATCACACCTTTGTTTGGTGCAGTTTCTAGGTCTTCAATTTGAGCCATAAGTGGCGCATTTGCTGAAGCTTGTTGGTTCACTGCTGGCGTATGGCCCAAGTTTTCGATAACAGGAGTCGCGACAGCTGTTTCTAAAGAAGGTAGGTAACGAGTACATTCGTCGTCTTCTTTGATCATCACACCCAAGTTTTGGAAATCAACAATCACTTTGCCGTTCAGCAAAATATCGATGTTGGCTTTCGCGTATGGGCGAGGGCTTAGACCAATCTCAGTCACTTCCATACGGTAAGTCAGCTCTGCCGATTGTGGTAGCACTTGACCACGACAACGTACTTGTTGAGGGGCATTTTCAAGCGGTTGGAAACGACCATTTTGAACAAGTGTGTGCATGCCCAGGTGCATCATGAAGAATTGCAGCAGTTGACCACAACCTTCGGCCATCAAAGAGCCAGCCATTACTGAGTCATCTTTGAAGTGACAAGGGAAGTACCAGTGTTCAGGCTCTAGTTGCTTGTGACCTTCAATCAGACCAAGTCCCCATGTTCCGCCTTGCGGTTCAACACGGCTAACCTTTTCGATCATCATGAACTTCTCTGAGCTGAAGCACAAAGAAGGCTGGTGGCTATTGGATTGGTGAGTTGGGCCAAAACACTCTGCAATGTTTGCAGTCAGCAGGTGGCGCAGTTCTTGGTGGTTAAACTGCGTTTTAGGACAGTGCAGCATAGGGTCGAAGCGTTGCTTAGTTGCAAGTTTACGAGCCTTGATTTCGTCTTCAGTGTGAATCACACCCTTGCCGTCTGCTAGCTCTTCATCAGTGAAGAAGCCCGCACAACCGTTATCCATTTTCAGGATCATCTTGTCGCCAACGAAACACTCGTACGAGAAGAAGAACAGTAATGTGTCGCCATTGCGAGCAAAGTTGTTGATTGAGATATCGTAACGCAGTGTATCGCCACCACGAGGCAAGTCGCCAAGGAAGGTCAGCGTACAATCAAGCAGGCGATAAACACGCTCGCCTTTGTTTTCAAAATCAATGCCTAAGTAGCTGATCAGCATTAGGTCACACTGACCAGATTCAACTGCAACAGCCCAAGGGATCTGACCATCAACAAGATACGGCGCATCAACTGGGATGTCGTATTCGGTGGTCATTGTGCTTGGCTTGTACTCGTTCATTGTCGCGTTGAGCTTAGTGACACGAGATACCAGTAGGTAGTCGGTGGTTGGCAAACGAACGCGGCGCGAGTAGCTATCGATGATCGCGTAATCAGGACCAAATACGTTAGCGATGTCGCCTTCAGCGTATTCAACCAGATCATCGTAATCCCAGATACATGGCTTACGGATAGGTTTTACTGATGCTGGCGTCGCAAGTACGTTTACTGGCACTGACTGAACCTGAGTCGGTTGAGCTTGAACAGGCTGAGCTGATGTTTGCTGACCAGTCGTTTGTTGACCAGTCGTTTGTTGAGAAAGGGTATTGCTATCTAAACCAGATGTCACTGCGTTTAGCTGTGCTTTCAATAGTGCATCAGCCATTTGCATGCCTTGGGCACGAGTGTGCAGGAATGCTTTGTGTACTTGCTGTGCTGCTTGCTGATTTTGAGCAAAAGCTTGGTTGTATGATGTTACAGACGGCTGTGATGCTGCATCCGTATTAGCGTCGATTTGAGACGCGCCATTTTTAGCGGATAGGACATGAGTCATATTGCTGTGGTTACCTGTTAGCTGACTGTGGCGAGTTGGCGCCAGAGTAGGGGATACTGATGTAGGAGTTTCGATGACTGGCTCTACCGCGTTCTGCGCTAATGCATTCTTCTCTAACTCTTTTTGCACAAGGGCTGCTTGAATGCTTGCTGTCGTTGGAACCGACGCTACTCTTGTCGCTTGTTTACCAGAAGCTTTCTGTTGAATCGTTGCCAAGTTGGTCACTGGGGTTTGGGCAATATGTTGATAAATATCGCGACCACCAAGAGTCACTTGCTTAACCAATTGGCGTTTAGCATCACTTGCCAGTTCACTGCTTAAACGAACGGAAAGTGATTGAGATTCAACACTCGATTGGCTTAGTAGCAGCTGTGAACATTGTCCTTCGCTGATGTTGGCAACAATCGCATTTTTAGAGCTGATATTCGGATTCAGAGGTGCAAGGTTAAGGTTGAGCAGACCGTGTAGCAGGCTTGCCATGCCAGAAGCAGCAGAGCAATGACCAACACGCTGACTCGCTTGAGTAGTCTTTGTGTTCCCTAAACTTAGAGACGAAAACTGATGAGATGAAGATTCTGGTGCATGGTTAAGCTCAAGCAGAGAAACATCGTTCGAGCTCATACCGACTTGAGTCAGTAACTCATCAATAACGGCGTTGTTACGCTCGCTTGAGCCAAAGGCCAAGGCGTTGATGCTGCCGTAAGCTGTCTCTTGGTTGCTCGCTACTTGACCTTCTTCCACAAGAACAATTGCACCTGCGCCTTCGCCCACATTCCAACCGCCGTCTTGTGGTTGTCCGAATTTTGGAGAAAGTGACACTGGGCTGACGCTGTTCTTCAGAATCACATGTTCCGCACTGCCGCTTAGGTCGACGGCTGCAATCACGACGGCATCCATCGATTCTTGCGACATTAGGTTTTGCGCGACGTCTATACAACGAGCAACTGATTGTTCAGCGGCTGAAATCGTAAAGGCAGGGCCGTTAAAGTCCCACAATGAAGAGATACGCGAAGCCATGATGTTGCCGATGAAACTGGTGTATTGGTTCAGCTTGGCTGCGTCCATCACACTGTCCATCGCGATGGTTTCTAGCGATTGGTATTCATCTTGTGTTAGCTCAATACCCATGTTGGCAAAGCTGTCAGCCAGTTGGCTATGCAGGTTTACGCGCCCACGGAATTGGTGCATCTCAAGCTCTGTTTCCATCGCAACTAAAACCGCAACCTTTTGGCCTGCAACAAGCTTGGCATCTTTGATGGCTTCGTCTGCAACTTTCATCAGTAGCAACTGCTGAGAGATCAAACGGTCATCTTCATTTGGCGGCACTTTGAAGCGCAGGAAATCGAGATCGAATTGATCGATGTACGCGCCATTTGGAATACCATGTAAACCAAACTGATTCAGTAGTTCTGGATGTTGGTCTAAGCCTTTCCAGCGTTTCTTAGGCAAGGCAATGAAAGCATCGTCGTTGGTTTCAATCGCAGTGCTTAGCGCATTGATGCTTTGCAGAGAACCGAAGTGAGACGCGAGACCAGTAATACTTAAATTAGACGGTTGTAGGCTTGGAGAAGCCGACTCTAAAGTCTGGTTTACATGACTGGTGTCTGAATACGCTTCAAGCAGTAAGTGAGCGTTACAGCCACCGAAACCAAAGACAGAAACACCCGCGCAGCGCTCTGAGTTGCCCGCTTTACTTGGCCAAGGTTGAACCTGTGTTGGCAGAGTCTGTGAGCCAAATAAACCTTCTGGCGACGATAGTGGCTTATCCAAATTAATACTTGGAGGAAGCACACCTTCTTTCATCGCAAAGATCATTTTCATGATCCCTGGCATACCTGCCGCAGTCAGCAAGTGACCGAGGTTGGACTTGGCAGAGCCAATCAATGGCGGGTTAGAACCATTCAATTTGTCAGCAAAGAAACGCTCCATTGAGGTTAACTCAACCTTGTCACCTAATGGTGTGCCGGTTGCGTGACACTCAATCACTTCGATGCTGTCTGGTGATAAGTTCGAAGCCTCGTAAGCGCGTTCAAAGGCTTGGACTTGTCCTTTGCTGTTTGGGCTTAATACGAACTGGCCTCGGCCATCGTTCGACAAGCCAATACCGCTGACGACTGCGTAGATGTTGTCGCCATCACGCTCTGCATCAGCTAAGCGTTTTAGGACTAAAACACCCGCACCTTCGCCAGCAAACAGACCTTTACTGTTGCTATCAAACGGAACCGACACACCGTGATCAGGGTAAGCGTGGAAGATGGAAAAACCCATGTTGATAAAGAATGGGTCAGCACCGGATACCGCACCTGCCAACATCATGTCGGCTTTACCTGTGTTCAAGTAATCACACGCTAACTTCAATGAATACACTGAACTTGCACATGCTGCATCTAGGCTAAGTTGCACGTTGCCTAGACCTAGCGCATCAGCCACTAACTTAGAGGCGTTATGCGCTGCAGCACCATTGATCGGGTTGAGGTTTTGCGCGGTTTCATTGGTTGGTAGCAGTGAAAACTGGTCATTAGCCAATTTATCTTTAAGTGCTTTCTCGACCACCGAGTGATACATCGGCAGAAACAAGTCGTTTGAGCGTGTGGTTGGGAACGAAAGGGCACCCATGATCACGCCTGTGCGCTCTAAAACACCGGCATTTAAATTAATGCCTGCGTCGACTAACGCCTTACGACTGGTGTCCAAAGCCCATAGGAAACTCTGGTCAACACCGTTGAACGATTCTGCTGTTAAGCGGTAGCCATTGCTATCGAAATTGAAGTTTTCGATGTAGCCGCCTTTATCACAGTAAAAGCGGTCTGATTCGCCTTGCACGCCCTGATAGCTTTCAGGTTTAGCACCTAATTTTTCAGCGCTTAATGTGGTTCGAGAATCTTTTTTGTTTAGCAAGTTTTGCCAAAAATCTTTTGGCGTATCAGCTTCTGGGTATTGGTTAGCAATACCGACAATCGCGATCTTATTGCACTTCACTTGCTGTTTGTTTTGAGCCTGATATTTATATTGAGATGGTTTCGATTGAGAACTCATACTAGCTCTCCTTGATGATTCACTGCGCTGCCTTGAGACACACCACGTAATTGTTTAGCGGCGGTGATCTGTTGTTCTAGCCCTTGGATAAGAGTCTCGACAGACAGTGGGATTTGATGAGTAATGAGCTGACCAATGCACTTGATGAGCGTGACAACATCGTCACCGCCTTTGGCATTGGAAGCGATTGTGCAGTACTGGTCGGCTACGTCGTCGCTACGATTGATCTTGTCGATCAATGTGCTGGTTTGACGATCGGCACCTACTTCGACAAACAGGCGAGCACCTTGCTGACGCGCACTTTGGATCAACGCGGTGAAATCTAACGTCGAACAGAAAGTGTCGGCAATCGAAAGGGCGATGCTGTCGCTGTCTATATTGATTGGTGCGCCAGTCGGTAGACCTGCTGCGCTGATAAAGCGGATATGCTTTGGCAAATCGTCGAACAGTGGTTGAGTGTAAAACTCACGCACTTGGCTATGCTGACTCAGCGCTGGTGTGGTGTGCATCGCAGTAACACGGTTAGCGGCAATACCACGTTTACCCAGTTTCTTGAGTAGTGCACGACATGTGCTTTCACAACCTGCTAGCACGCAAGTATCACCTTGGATGATAGCGAGATAAGCGCGTGGGAACTCTGGTAACAGAGCTTCAATCGCTTGCGCATCACTGCGAACCACAAAGCTATTCCATTGGATGCTTTCGTCGCCGTTCAGCTGCCAATCTTGACGTACTGCGGTGAGTTCGCCAGAAATAGCCGTAGTGAAGATAGGACTGGTTTGAGTCATCTCAATCAGCGCATGTGGGTTTTTCCAAACATTCAAGCTAGCCCACATGGAAGCTTCACCCTTGGAGTAACCCAAGGCGAAATCTGGCTGCACTTTGAATTCATCACACAGCAGTTGTGTTAACAGATAACTACTGCCCACACCTGCAATGGCTAATTCACTGAGCGACATTTCTTGCGAGTCTTCAGCGTAGGTTTTTTCAGCCTGCAGCATTTCTTTCAAGTCACCTTCTCGCTCTAAGCGGGCAAATAACTGTGGGAAATGTTGGTGAAACTCGCGCAACATGCCGGGATAAACCGTGCCAACACCAGGGTAAACAAATGCAACACCACCTTTGCTTTGAGGCTTTGGAGAGAAACAACTGCCTGCCGGAGTTTTGTATTGGCTATTGTCAGCCATTACTTTTGGCAGCGCATTTTCTAGCGCTGTGATTTCTTGCAATGCAGCATCAATTGAAGCCGCTTGAATCACTATGTTCGCGCTAAGGCCAGCATTGTGTTGAATGCTTTGGAAGTGACTTAGGTTTGAATGCATCAGGGTGGCGATAGCAAGTTCTCTGTCTGCCGAATCACTAACGCATTGAAGCTCCACTCTTAACGAGGTTAACTGAGAAACCAATTCGGCTTGGTCGTAGCCAGAAACCACAAACATCAAACGCTCGCTCGATAGCAGTGGCTTTGGTTCTTGCAAACCGGTCGCTTGAGTCAATATCAGGCTGGTGGCTTTTTGGCTATCGTCACTGAAAGTTAACGCAGCAACACGTGCTTTGTTCGGCTCAGTGAACCAATAGTGGCTGGGTAATGAATAGCTCGGCAATGAACGGCTCGATATCGCCTCAATCATATTCAACAACTCATTAAACTGCTGCGAAGCAGATAGGGTTGAGTATTGTTGTTGATGGCTTAAATCTGAAGCGGGGCGGCGTGACATCTCTAGAGCAAGCTGAACGCTATCTCCATTATCTAGATCGAGAGTTTCGGCAAAGCCCGCTAAATTCGCGTGTGGGTGAATCTTATTCTGAGCAGCATTCAGCGCACTTAACATCAACAATGATGGTGAGTGAGAACCCAAACAGAGTTTAACAGCAGTGCCTAGATTTACAGTCTCAATCGCACGGCTAAGTGCTTGATTAAAATTGCCATCAACCACAACAGTTATCATGTCTGGGAACGAGAGGAATAAGTCGGCAGAAAGCTCAGCCGCGTTTGCTGGCTGAGCTAAAAGAGCGATGCGCAATGGCATCGCTTTATTAGAAGGAACCGTCACTATGACAATTGCTCCTTTTCTGCGTTCTTAGTCGCCTCTTTCTTCGATACTGCTGAGCTAGATTTCGGCAAAAATGCGTCATTTAAGCTCTTGCTGATGGTGACTTTTGCACCTTTCATTACCGCGCTTAAACGACCATCTTGGTGGTAAAGCGAGATATCAGCTTGCAGCGAACGAGCCGTGCTTTTTATCACGCTCAGCTCTAGCCAACCTTGGTCGCCATTGTGCATCGGTGCGTAACAAACAAACTCACCGATTGCAGACGGTAGGCTTGCCGCGCCGTATTTCAATCGAGCCCATACCAGCATGGCTTGCAGTAAATAATCTTCCGCGAATGGCTGGCTATCACCAAAACCTTGCTTCGGAATAAATGATCCGCAGTCGCTGTTTTCAATCTGAGGTAGTTGGCACTGAGCCAATAAGCCTAAGTCGTCAAAGCGTTCGACTGAAGTAATACCTTGCAATCTTGGTCCATGAAACAGAGTGCCGTCACTGTATAGAGCTTGTGCCGTTGTTACAGGTGCTGAAGTGTTGGCCTCAAAGCGTTCTACTGACGCTTGTTGAACATCTTCAGATACTTGCACAGAGGCAACTTGCAACTGAGCTTGATACTGTGGTCGCCCTTGGCAACTGATCACCGCTTTTAGCTGATCTTTTGATTTAGCATCAGAAGAAAGAACCAGTTTCAGCTCTTGCACTTCATCAGTATCAAAAATCACACCCTTAAGCAGTTTGTAGTTGTGAACGCTAACGTTCACCCCTAACAGTTGCTCTGCGACTTCACGCATCCATTGGATGGCACACACTGTCGGTAATACAGGGTTACCGGCAATGCAGTGATCTTGAATGAAAGGCAATGCCTTTGGATCAAGATGACGTGCCACAGTGATGCTTGTATTCAGCGGACTCTTTGCAAGATGCACAGACTCCGCATTAAGCTTTTTTACAGCAGCTTCCTTGTTGTCAGAACCTTGCATGCTCGTACCAACCAGCAGTTGAATGCCAGTTTCGTTCAGTAGTTGAGAACTAAACAGCTCTGCACCTGCCTGAAGAGGAATTACGTACACGCCGCGCTCTGTGAACATACGTTTCAGTGCTGCGTTGACCATGCCACCGTCCCATGGTCCCCAGTTGAAGCTCATCACTTTCGCTTGAGGGTTACGCGCAGACAGTTGTAGAGCCGCTTTGTTTAGGATCTCGTTAGACATCGAGTAATCACTTTGGCCAGTGTTTCCGTAGAAACCCGCCGCCGAAGAGAACATCGCAATCAGTTTTAGCTTGCTGCTATCAAGACCACCAAGAACCGCTTCTAGCCCGCCCACTTTCGTGCCGTAAACCATGTTCAGTTCATCAAGTGTTTTATCTTGAATGTGCTTGTCAGCCAGTACGCCTGCACCGTGGATCAGACCTGTGATGCCTTCGAAATTCGCCAGCGTTTTCGCTACTGACTCATGGTTCGATACATCTAGACTTAGGTATTCAGCGCTCGCGCCAATCTCGTTGAAAGCGGCAAGTGCTGCGTTGATTTCAAGGCTGCTCAATACAGGTTTTAGCAAGGTATCAACTTTCTTTGGCGTTGGTTTGTCACCTGTTGCTTGTAGGTGAGCAATAGCCGCTGGTTTTAGCTCTTTCTCTTGCTTGCCTTGTGCCCACTGAGGTAGCTCAGCTGAAGTAATATGCTTACTACGACCTGCAAGAATGAAGTGAGACTTACATTGCTTAGCAAGTGTCAGTGCACATTCAAACGTCACGCCTTTAGCGCCACCCGTCACCAGAACTTTGTCGCTCTTGGTGAGCTGAGCGCCTGTGTTTTTGGTTTGTGCAGCACCTGGTGTTGTCGCAATCAGTGTTGCACGACCAGATTCACCGTTTTCCGCATGGCTAAGGCCGATTTCAACCGTGTTGGTATCGATATCGAACAGTTCGCCTGTGATTGCTTCAGCAAGATGATGAGCATCAATCGAAGCGTCAGCATCCAATGCGCGGCAGAACACGTTTGACCATTCATGGCTCAGTGTCTTAGTTAGACCAGATAGAGCCGCTTGGTTAAGTTCTGCATTCGCTAATTGCTTAGTATCTAGGTAACCAAAGCCACCATCGATACGGCTTAGCGTGAAGAACACACTGCGACCAGAAACGGCATTCAATTGGCCATTTAGGTGCTTGGCGAATAAGAACGCTGTCGTCAGTGAAGCTCTTGAGTCTGCATTCAAGTTAACTGCTTGCTCGTTGCTTTGTTTCGTATCAACGATAGCTTGTAAATGAATGAAGCCAGCAATCACTTTGTTCGACGTTTTAAGGTCTGCTTCGATGTCGTTAATAACTGCAGTCACACCAGCATCATCGATACTGTTGAGGGTGTAGCTTGCGATTTCACTGTTTAAAGGTGACGCGACAGAAAGAGCACTACGCACTACAGCAACTTGAATGCCGTTAGCGGTCAACTTTTCTGCTAGAACACCGGCGTTGTGACCATCATCTGTGATCACGACACAAGCGTCTTTTGAGAAACAATCGACGAGTTTATCTGCCGCTGGTAGCTTTTTTAGCGCCACCTCATTGTGTGGAGGAAGTTCCGCTGTCGCTGTTTCTGCGATAGGCGTTACTGATTCAGCTTTTGGAGTCGCTACGGGTGCAGCTGCGGATAGCTTGCTTTGCATATAAGTAACGATTTCACCAAGCGTACGACACTCAGCTAAGTCTTCAGGGTTTAGCTCTGGCAGTGTTGGTAACTGGTCTTGAACCGTACCCAGAATCTCAACACGTTTGATTGAGTCGATGCCAAGGTCTGCTTCCATGTCCATCGCGAGGTCGAGCATTTCTGCTGGGTAACCCGTTTTGTCGGCAACCACTTCCATCATTGTTGATTGAACGTGAGCAGGGTTTAGGTCGTTGCTCGTGCTTTCTGCAGCGGCTGTAGCTGCTTCTGGAGCAGGTGCTGCGTTAGGAACTTCATTAGCGTCTAGCTTGCTGTTCATGTAAGCAACGATTTCGCCTAGTGTACGACACTCAGCTAGATCTTCAGGGTTTAGCTCTGGCAAGGTTGGTAGCTGGTCTTGAACCGTACCAAGGATCTCAACACGTTTGATTGAGTCGATACCAAGGTCTGCTTCCATGTCCATTGCTAGGTCTAGCATTTCTGTTGGGTAGCCCGTTTTATCAGCCACTACGCTCAGCATTGTGCTTTGAACTTGTTCTGCGTTTAAACCGTTTGATACTGCTTGCGCTGGTGCAGATACTTGAGCTGCTACAGGAGTAGAAGCCGGAAGCTTACTGTTCATGTAGTCGACGATTTCGCCTAGAGTGCGACATTCAGCTAAGTCTTCAGGGTTTAGTTCTGGAAGAGTCGGTAGTTCATCTTGAACCGTACCAAGAATCTCAACACGCTTGATTGAATCGATACCAAGGTCGGCTTCCATATCCATTGCTAGATCTAGCATTTCAGTCGGGTAGCCCGTCTTCTCTGCTACCACTTCTAACATGGTTTTTTGAACGACAGCCGCATCTAGACCATTGCTAGCTGTTGCCGGAGCAACTACTGGTGCTTGTGAAGAGACTGGAGCAGAAGCCGGAAGCTTGCTGTTCATGTAAGCAACGATTTCGCCAAGAGTACGACACTCAGCTAAGTCTTCAGGGTTTAGCTCTGGAAGAGTAGGCAGTTCATCTTGAACCGTACCAAGAATCTCAACACGCTTGATTGAATCGATACCAAGGTCTGCTTCCATATCCATTTCTAGATCAAGCATTTCCGTTGGGTAACCTGTCTTCTCAGCAACCACTTCTAGCATGGTTTGTTGAACGACTTTCGCATCAAGACCGTTAGCGGCTTGAACAGGAGCAGTTGCGCTTGGTTGTGCTGCCACAGGCGCTGATGCTGGCATCTTGCTGTTCATGTAGGTAACGATTTCACCAAGAGTACGACACTCAGCTAAATCTTCAGGGTTCAGCTCAGGTAGGTTTGGCATTTCGTCTTGAACGGTACCAAGGATCTCTACGCGCTTGATTGAGTCGATACCAAGATCTGCTTCCATGTCCATTTCTAGATCAAGCATTTCCGTTGGGTAACCCGTTTTCTCAGCGACCACTTCTAGCATCACTTTTTCAGCATCGGCTGATTGTACTGCTACTGGTGCAGCCACAGGAGCCGGTTGTGCTTTAACTAGCACAGGCTGAGCTGCAACCTGTGCTGCCGCTTGAGCCGCTACTTGTGGTGCAGGAGCTGCTTTCTGTACTGGAGCTTTCTGAACTGTTGTATTTTGAACCGGCGCAGCTTGTACAGGAGCTGTTTGCACTTGAGCTACAGGCTGTTGAACGATAGCTGCTGGAGTAGTTTGAGTAGCTGGAGCTTGAATCACTGGCTGAGCATTTACTGGCGCAACGAAGGTTGGTTGTACCGTTTGTACTGAACCTTGCGTCAGCATATTAAGTGCTGAGTTGTTGCTGTGTGCTTGCATCTCTAGGTAATGAGCGTGAGCTTTTAGCGTTTCAGCTTGGTGCTGGTGGAACATTTCCATAGAACGTTGCAGGTTCTCTGGAATTGCTACGCCTGCTGTTGCCATTTTCGCTTGCTCAGACATTAGGGTGTTGAACGTGTCACCGTATTGCTGAGGAATTGCAAGGAACTGCTGATGTACTTCTGCTGCTTGTTGTTGAGCATCGAAGAACGATTGCAGTGAAGACTCATCAACCGTTACTTGAGCTGCTGGCTGGATAGTCGCTGGTGCAGGTTGCGCCACTTGTGGCTGCTGAGCTGCTGTTACTACTTGTGCACTTGGTGCTGGAGCAACTGACGGTTGTACATTTGAAGCTTGAGGAGCAGCCACAGGTACTTCAACGATTTCTGTTTTAATCACTTCTTTTTCCACGATTTTCTCGACTTCAACTTTCACTTCAACAATCTCAGTCTTTTCGGTGACGTTGCCCGAAGCCAATGATTGATCCATTTTCTTACGAGTAGCAGGGCTGATGTAGTTGGTTGCATTTAGCTTGATGTTCATTGGTGATGCCTTCGCAGGTTCAGCAATGTCAGCTTGGTAAGGGTCAATGTTGTCTAATGAAACACCAGCCACGCACAGTTGAACCGCAGCTAAGCGAAGTTGTTGGTCACTGTCGCCTTTAGGGCTTGGGTTGATGCTGATTGCGTAAAGTTCTTCGTTCTTATCAGCCAATGTTTTCTCAACCAGCTTTTGAAGAATGTTCTTAGGACCGAACTCTACGAATACGCGTGCACCGGCTTCATACATCGCTTCAATTTGCTCGCTAAAACGAACCGATTGCAGCATGTGTTGCTTGAACGCTTTCTTAATCGCTTTAGCGTCTTTGCTGTGCAGCTTGCCCGTTGCGTTTGAGTAAAGCGGCAGCGTTGGAGCGCTGAATGAAGCTTTATCAATTGCCGCAGCAAATGGTTTTTGAGCGTGAGCAACAAGCGGTGTGTGGAAAGCACCAGATACTGGCAGAGCAATCGCTTTGAAGCCTTGTTCAGTTAGCGCTTGTGCTGCTTGTTGAACCGTCGCAGTTGGACCTGCAATAACCAGTTGAGTCGGAGCGTTGTAGTTGGCAATGCTCACGCCTTCGAATTGGCTGATGCAGCTTTCAACGGCTGGAAGTTTGTCTGCGTCTAAGATGACCGCAAACATAGTACCGCTGTCACCTTGTTCAGGTGTTGCAGCCATTGCATCGCCACGAGCGAAAGCTAGCTGGTAGTAATCGTCTTGCGAGATAACACCCGAAGCACATAGTGCGCTTAGTTCACCAAAGCTGTGGCCTGCAACCATGTCTGCTTTGAAGCCAGCTTGAGTCATGATGTCGAACTGACCCATAGACACAGTACCAATTGCACTTTGCGCATTGGCCGTGTTGGTTAACACCGCTTCTTGAGCTTTGGTTGCTTCTGGTGTGAAGGTTGGAATGGGGAATAGAATTTGGGACAGAGCCGTCTTCTTGTGCTGACCAAATACTTGGTCCGCTTGAGCAAGCTGTTGGCGCATCTCTGGGTAATGACAAGCAAGCTCGCGACCCATGTTGAGATATTGCGAACCTTGACCTGCAAATAGCGCTGCTACTTTACTAGTGCCGTTTTCAGCAATCAGTGCTGACTCACGGTAGCTAGTACCGTTTGGCATCTGCCAATGTGCTTTGGTTTGGCTCTCAAGCATAGGAATCGCTTGAGTCAGTTGCGCTTGAAGGTCTGCTTGGTCAGTGACAACTAAACCAAGACGAGCATGCTTAGCGTCAACTTCACGCAAATTATGTTGTTCAGCAAGCGCTTCCAGTTTGAACGCTGCATCTGCAGTTTGAGTTGAAACCTGTTTAAGTTCATTGATCAGTGCTTGACGAGATTCTGCGCTGAATAACAGAGTTTGCGGCACTTGGCGTTGACGGTATTTGTCACCGCGAGTGTGCTCTGGTGTGTACTCTTCCAATACCACGTGGAAGTTAGTGCCACCAAAACCGAATGAGCTGATACCTGCACGGCGTGGTGTGCCGTCGACACGTTGCATCCAAGGACGCGTTTGTGTGTTTAGGTAGAACGGCGAGTTTTCGATATCCAGTTTAGGATTCGGAGCCGATACGTTAATCGTTGGCGGCAGTACTTTGTGGTGCAGTGCTAAGGCAGCTTTGATTAAACCTGCAGTACCCGCGGTTGATTTAGTGTGACCAATTTGAGATTTCACAGAGCCTAACGCAATGTGTTGCTTCTCTTCATTGTTCTCACTGAATACCGAGTTTAAGCCACCAAATTCAGCAACATCGCCTGCTGCAGTACCTGTGCCGTGCGCTTCTAGTAGGCCAAGCGTGTGCGGTGCGAAACCTGCATCATCATAAGCACGTTTGAGTGCTTTTGCTTGTCCTTCAGGGCGAGGCGCGTAAATACTCTTGAACTTACCATCCGAAGAAGAACCGACACCTTTAATCACTGAGTAGATTCTGTCGCCGTCACGTTCAGCATCTTCAAGGCGCTTAAGAGCAACCATGCCGATGCCTTCACCAATCATCATGCCTTTTGAATCGATGTCGAAAGGTTGAATGGTTTCGTTTGTAGTGAATGCTGGGGTTTTAGAGAAGCTCATGTACATGGTTGGTGAGTTATCAGTACACACACCACCAGTGATCATCATTTCACTGCGGCCTTCAACCAGCTCGCTCAGTGCCATGCGCATTGCGGCTAGAGAACCTGCACACGCAGCATCTACTACACAGTTGATGCCACCAAGGTCAAAGCGGTTAGCAATACGACCTGAAATTACGTTACCTAATGAACCAGGGAATGAGTTCTCTTCCCAGTGGATGTATTGGTCTTGGAATTTTTTGATCAGCATTTCGCTGTCTTCGTCGTTGATGCCACTGCTCTTGAAGACTTTTTTCAAAACAGGGTATTGAAGACGAGCATTCAAGCTTTGAGCGATCTTCTGACCACCGCCTACACCGAGTGTAATACCGATCTTATCGCGATCGTAACCTTCAGGAAGTTTCGCATCTTCAAGTACTTCTTTTGCCACGATCAGAGATAGCAGCTGTGACGTATCAGTCAGTTCTAGGATATTTGGCGGAAGGCCGAATTCCATAGGGTTGAAGTCAACTTCTGGGATGAAGCCACCGCGCTTACAGTAAGATTTGTCTGGCGTAGTACGATCTGAATCGTAGTAATCTTCTGGGCGCCAGTGTGTATCAGGCACTTCGGTAATTGCATCGATCTTTTCGCTGATCAAATCCCAGAATTTGTTTAGGTAGCGAGAGTTCGCAAACATGCTTGCCATACCAACGATAGCAATAGGCATGTCTTTAAGACGTTTATTAAGTCGAGTGTCGTCGACTGATTCCGGTGTATTTTTTTCGGGTTGGCTCATTATGAGTCTCCACTTGAAATCACTGAGGGCGATGTCGTGTTTTGAGGCTGCGCTTTTAATTGAATCGAAAATAAATCTGAAACAGATTTGGGCAAACGCAGCTGAAGAGTAAGGCTGCCGAAAGTTGGCCACCTGACTGAAATAGGGGGTGCGAAGTTCATTGACTTGCAGACGTTGAGAACGTGTTTCATGCGTGAAGGGGGTATTCGAATGTGAGGTTAATGTCCATTTAAATCCTGTCCAAAGTACTGCTTTATGCAAAGCAGGTATCCGCAATAAAAACGTGTGAATTTGTTTAATGGTTGAGCAGGCTACCCGAGGTGAGTGGCCGATACAATGCTCCCAGAGGCCACTATGATCTGTTCAGACCAGATGATTTTACTGAACTTTTGTTTTTTGTATTTTTAATGCAATTAACTTATTGATAATTAATGGATATGAGTAGTTTTTTAGTGTTTATGCTCTATTTTTTGACTTGGTGAGATCTATGTCAGATTTTTGTAAGTAACATTTAATAGATGACTGTTCCGTAAGGCTGAGTGTGATCTGTGTTTTAATTTGTTATTATTTGAAAAATTAGTTTTAAGTCCGCATATGAAGGGTGTTTCCTGCCCAAATTCTCTATGTTTCTCTCAAAACATAGGTGAGTTAAATTTGTTCGTTTTGATGTTTTATTGATGGCTTTATGAATAGTGATTTTTAAGAAGTGAGTGCTCAAAAGATGGAAACACCAGTCGTTGATTTGTGGCTTTGTTCTCTAAGCAATTTGGATGAAGGTACTGATCATGTGTCGTGCCTTAAACAGAAACTGACCGACGATGAAGTCGCTAAGGTTGAGCGTTATCGAATGCCTTCATCTCAGATCCAAGCGCTCTATGTTCGTAACTACTTACGAGAGGTTCTGTCGATCTACTCTGATTTGACGGCTGAAGAGTGGCGATTTGAGTATGGTGAAAAAGGCAAACCAAGCTTGATTGCAGAGCAGCAACACAAAACCGGACTGAATTTCAATATTAGCCACAGTCAAGATCATTTACTGATTGCTGTCTGCCGAACGAAAGGGCAACCACTACAGCTTGGGGTGGATATAGAACATGCAAGAAGCTCGACCAACATCGCGGCGATCATGAAGCATTACTTTTCGGAATTTGAGATTAACGATTTACTCGAGCTGGATGAGGTATCTCAAAGAGAACGTTTTTTTGATTTGTGGGCACTGAAAGAGTCGTACATCAAAGCGACAGGTAAGGGGTTGGCCACATCATTGAAAAGTTTTTCGTTCGATTTTTCCAATCTAACTCAACAAACGCTGCCAGTTCATTCGTCGGGTTTACGACCAGAGTTACATGGAGGAATCATTGTCCATAACGGTGTAGGGTTGGATGCTGCTGAAAATGACAATACTTCAACAGATTGGCAATGCAGTTTAGGAAGGCTGGATAACCAGTTTCGATTTGCCGTGACGCTTGGTGGAAATTTGCTACCCATGCAGATAGAGATGAGAACCTTTTCGTTGTCTCATCTCTTTTAAGCGAGTTTGGTGAGGTGAGGTAAGATGAGGTTAGTTCGTTTCGCCAAGCATCGCTTTTAATACTTCAGCAGGCACGGGTTGTAGTTGCTTGTCTTTATCTAAACAGACCATTTCGATATCACCAATCACCGCAGGTTTGGTTGCATCTTTACGCCACACTTCTTGTCGCCATAGCGTTTTGTATTTGCCATCGAGTTCAAAAGAGGTTCGGATGTCGCAGATCTCAGCGAATTCAACACCATCTTGAAAAGTCATGTTGGCTTTATAGACCGCAAAACCTAGTCCGTGCTCGTTCCATAATTCAGCCAGTTTATCGCTACCCAAGACATGTTCGCGCGCACGCTCAAAGTATTTTAGAAAGTTAGGGTGATAAACCACACCTGAGTGATCGGTATCTTCATAGTAAATTTGTACTGGGTGATGGTAGATCTGACTCATTAGTATCAACTCTTGGTAAGTAGTGGGGCTGTAAATCTGACTAAGTTGTGCAGCACTCTACAGGATAGGTCGAAATTACTTCAAGGCATCATCGGCAATGTGGCTCTTGGTCAGACCTCATTCGGCCGTATCCATTAGTGATGCGTTGGTCAACTCCCACCCATTTACAAATATTCTATGTGTCATTTCCCACCCATTGATTTTTGCAGCGAGTTGGTGATTGCAGCAGGCAGATATTATGAAGCCTTATGGTTAAAGGGTTGTTAATGGTTTGTGTTAATGTGGCGCGCTAATTGCCTTAGTGAAAGCACGCAGTTCCCATTGAAGGGCTGTTTTGTTTACTAAGGAGAATAATAATGTTTAAGCCTCTTACCCTGCTGTCTGTCTCTGCTCTGGCGCTCACAAGTTTTAATGCTGCTGCAAACTGTGACCCTGGTGAAATCGTGATTAAATTCAGTCATGTAACCAATACCGATAAGCACCCGAAAGGCATCGCCGCTTCTTTACTGGAAGAGCGAGTAAACACAGAAATGAATGGAAAAGCTTGTATGCAAGTTTTCCCTAACTCAACACTTTACGATGATAATAAGGTACTGGAAGCCCTGTTAAATGGTGATGTTCAAATGGCGGCGCCATCGCTGTCAAAATTTGAGAAGTTCACTAAGAAATACCGCATTTTTGACCTTCCTTTCCTATTTGAAGACGTAGAAGCCGTTGACCGTTTCCAAAACTCAGAATCTGGTGAAAAGCTGAAGAACGCGATGAAGCGTCGTGGCCTGCAAGGTCTTGCGTTTTGGCACAATGGCATGAAACAGATGTCGGCGAACAAACCTCTTATCAGCCCTGAAGATGCAAAAGGTTTGAAATTCCGTGTTCAAGCATCGGATGTATTGGTGGCTCAGTTTGAACAACTAGGCGCTAACCCACAGAAGATGTCTTTCAAAGAAGTGTACGGTGGCTTGCAAACTAAAGTTATCGATGGTCAAGAGAACACATGGTCAAACATCTACGGTAAGAAGTTCTTTGAAGTACAAGACGGCGTGACCGAAACTAATCACGGTATCTTGGATTACCTAGTTGTAACGTCAAACGACTTCTGGAAAGACCTACCTGAAGATGTACGCACACAGCTTGACACTATCGTTCAAGAAGTGTCTGAGACGCGTAACGCAGAATCTTCAAAAGTTAACCTAGCGAACAAAAACAACATCATCGAAGCGGGTGGTGAGGTTCGTACACTTACGCCTGAACAGCGTGAAGCATGGGTAGCTGCACTTCAACCAGTATGGAAGAAGTTTGAAAAAGACATCGGTTCAGACCTTATCGATGCAGCGTTAGCTTCAAACCAATAACACCGCTAAGGGAGTGGCGAGTATTCGTCACTCCTTATTAAAACAATTATAAGCGGAGTCAATTATGGAAAAGCCTCAAATGGAACAACCAAATTCTAGCGAATCAGCACTGGAAACCTCTCTTTTTTCCAAAGTCGGAAGAGTTACGGATGTGATTGAAGAGTCACTAATCGCATTTTTCCTTGGCGCAATGACGCTACTTACTTTTGCCAACGTGGTATTTCGATACGCATTCAATGACAACATCTTATGGGCACTGGAACTGACCGTGTTCATGTTTGCTTGGATGGTGTTAGTGGGCGCATCTTATGGCGTTAAAAAACACTTCCACATTGGTGTTGATGTGATCATCAACCTTGCCCCAGAAAAGCTACGCAAAGTGTATGCGCTCATCGCCGTGACAAGCTGCCTAGCATTTTCAATCTTACTGCTTATCGGCTCTTGGAATTATTGGTACCCATTCGCGACCGATCGCGCATGGTACGAGACCGACGATATTCCAATGCCAGAGATGCTTCAGTTTCTTGCTGACTGGCTGAATGAAGGCGAGCGATACGAGAAACTACCACGTTTTATTCCTTATATGGCGCTGCCGATTGGCATGGCAATGCTGACGTTCCGTTTTGCTCAAGTTGCTTACCAAGTCGTAACAGGCAAGCTTGACCGCATGATTGCAGGACACGAAGCCGAAGAAGAGCTGGATGCGTTGAAAGCAGACGTGCTAGCGGGCTCTGACGAAGATGCGACAGCGGTATTGAATTCGACTCCGCAGAACAAAGCGAATGAGTCGAGTACAAAATCTAACGTTAAGGAAGACTAATCATGGCAATGTTATTTCTATTTTTAATGGTAATTGCTTTCATGTTGGTCGGTGTACCAATTGCAATTTCCCTCGGTTTATCGAGCGTAATATTCTTATTGATGCACTCAGATGCGTCATTAGCTTCAGTCGCACAAACGCTGTTTAATGCATTTGCAGGCCACTACACACTCTTAGCGATTCCTTTCTTTATTTTGGCCTCTAGCTTCATGTCTACTGGTGGCGTGGCGAAACGTATTATCCGTTTTGCTATCGCGATGGTAGGTTGGTTCCGCGGCGGCTTGGCGATGGCGTCGGTTGTGGCATGTATGATGTTCGCAGCCCTTTCTGGTTCATCTCCTGCAACGGTAGTGGCGATCGGTAGTATCGTTATCGCAGGTATGATCAAAAACGGTTACTCAAAAGAGTTCGCGGCAGGGGTTATCTGTAACGCGGGTACTTTGGGTATCTTGATTCCGCCGTCCATCGTGATGGTGGTTTACGCGGCTGCGACCGATGTATCGGTAGGTCGTATGTTCTTAGGTGGCGTTATTCCTGGTTTGCTGGCGGGTGTGATGTTGATGATTGCTATCTACATCGCAGCACGTATTAAGAAGATTCCGGCACAGCCATTTGTGGGCTGGGGCGAGATGTTCGCAGCTGCGAAAGATGCGAGCTGGGGCTTGCTGCTGATTGTCATCATTCTAGGTGGTATCTACGGCGGCATCTTTACTCCGACAGAAGCGGCGGCAGTGGCTGCGGTGTATGCCTTCTTCATTGCCAACTTTATCTATAAAGATATGGGACCGTTTGCGGACAAGAACAACACCAAACCAGCGCTGGTCAAGGTGTTCCAAACGCTTTTCCATAAAGACACCAAAGACACGCTTTACGATGCAGGCAAGCTGACGATCATGCTGCTGTTTATCATTGCCAATGCTCTGATTCTTAAGCATGTACTGACCGAAGAACGCATTCCTCAAATGATCACTGAGTCTATGCTATCTGCGGGCTTGGGTCCGATCACCTTCTTGATTGTAGTGAACGTTTTACTCTTGATTGGTGGGCAGTTCATGGAGCCATCAGGCTTGCTGATCATTGTTGCTCCTTTGGTATTCCCAATTGCAATTGCGCTCGGTATCGACCCAATTCACCTAGGTATCATGATGGTGGTGAACATGGAGATAGGGATGATAACGCCGCCTGTCGGGCTCAATTTGTTTGTGACCGCAGGTGTCGCGAAGATGTCGATGATGAACGTGGTAAAAGCCGCATTGCCGTGGGTTGGGGTGATGTTCTTATTCCTGATTATCGTCACTTACGTACCTTGGGTATCAACATGGTTACCAACCACCTTGATGGGACCAGAGATCATAACCAAGTAGCTATTTGAGTCATTCACTGACATGGAATTTAATCCATAAAAAATGAGGAGGTCGCTAGACCTCCTCATCTATATTTCTGCCACGATTTGAATGAGGCTTTATCTGCTCATACAAAGCGCGTTTTGCCTCTAATTCTGGCGTGTGTAGATCGACATGATTGTCAGCATAAAAAATACCATCTATCTCGAAAGTATCGGTAATCGATGGCACTTTTGTTTTCTCACCCATAACCACTTCCTTATTATATTTATTGCATAACATCCTGTTGTCGAAATAAGTATAGGTGATCTTGCTCCCAAATCTAATTTAGTTTGGTTCTACCTTATAAGATTCTTTCGTTAGCTGGTGCTTTTGCATCTTATCGTAGAGGGTTTTCCTCGGTAATTGCAGCCTCTCCATGGTCTCTTTTATACTGCCATTGCATTCAATAAGTGCCTGCTTCAACGTGTTTTTTTCAAAGTCAGATACCAATTCTGCCAAAGACAGTTCTTGAGTAGTTTCAGTGGCGCTGTCTGATAAGTGAGAAAGCTTACCTAAAAGTACAAAACGCTCTGCAGTATTACGTAATTCTCGAACATTTCCCGGCCAATCATGAGCCAAAAGTGCGTGCAGCTCCTTTTGTGGAAGGGCAGGGGCAGTCTTGCCATAACGCGCCGCAGCGACCAGTAAGAAGTGGTGGAAGAGTGCTGGGATATCTTCTTGTCGGCTTCTTAACGGCGGTAAATCTAAGGTCACAACATTGAGTCGATAATAGAGATCTTGGCGGAAAGAGCCTTCTTCAGCGGCTTTCTTTAGGTCGACTTTGGTTGCTGCTATCACTCGAATATCTAGTGGCACTAAACCGTTTGAACCAACTCGCTCAATAACGCGTTCTTGTAAGACGCGTAATAGGCGAATTTGTGCCTGCATCGGCATGGATTCAACTTCATCTAAGAATAGAGTTCCGCCTTGAGCAAACTCGAATTTACCCACTCGCTTGCTTTCTGCGCCCGTGAATGCCCCTTTTTCATGGCCATACAGTTCACTCTCAATCAGGTTTTCAGGAACAGCACCACAGTTGACCGCGACAAAGTTTTGCTCTCGACGGCTGCTTTGTTCATGCAGAGAACGTGCTACTAACTCTTTACCTGTACCTGTCTCGCCAAACAATAATATATCGGCATTGGTGTCGGCAATATGGGTGATGATGGAGCGCAGCTCAGTCATGGATTGCGTATCACCAATGATTCTAGGGCCGAGCGCTTGGCTGGCTTTGAGTGAACGTTTTAACTCAAGGTTCTCTAGTGTGAGCTGACGTTTTTCTATCGCTCGCTTAGTGGTTTCGATTAGGCGTTCATTAGCGAAAGGTTTTTCAATGAAGTCATAGGCGCCGTATTGGATGGCTTGAACGGCCATTGAAATATCGCCGTGACCAGTAATCATGATCACGGGGATCTCTTTGTCTTTGTGCATCACGGTGTTGAGCAGATCATGCCCGGATAGACCTGGTAGACAGATATCAGTGATGATCACGTGAGGTAAGCCGTTTTCTTGAATCGCGAGCAGAGCAGACTCCGCATCGGGAAAGAATTCGGCATCAATGTCGGCGAGCTCGAAGCTCTGTTCAATCGCCATTCTTAGATCGGATTCATCATCAATGAAATAGACGTGACACATAGTGATTCCTTTACTTCTTTGTATTCTGGTTATTGCTGAGTTTTTGTTTGCTGTTCATGTCCAACAAGGGGCAACTCTATGCTGATTCGAGCACCGCCTTGAGGGCTACTACCGGTAACGAGCTTGCCATTTATTCCGTTGATTATTTGTTGAGAAATCGATAGCCCAAGTCCAAGTCCGTTTTTCTTGGTGGTATGGAAGGGTTCAAAAAAGTTTCCGCTAGAAGGGGAGGTGAAGCCGGGGCCGTTATCATCGACATTAATTAGCAAGGTATTGGCTTGTTGATGGTCGGACTCTCTAATCTCTAACAGAATAGCTAATTGTTTGTCATCTTGTTGTTCCACCGCCTGAATCGCGTTGGTCAGCAGGTTAATGATCACCTGTTCCAGTTGAATGGCGTTGGCGAGCACGCAAGCATCAAAGGTCTCAGGGAGTTCGTTGACCTTAACTCGCTCGCTCTTGAGTTGTGGCTTCATCAGCTCTTTCGATGAATGTAAAACTGGGAGTATTTGTAAGGTGTGTAGCTCTTCCGCAGTAGATTTTTTGGCGAACGAGCGAAGCTGGTGGCTGATTTTCGCCATACGATCAGTGAGTGCCGAGATTCGCGATAGATTGTCATCGACACGATCGGTTTTTTCTTTGGCAAGAAACAATCGGCCGTTGTCGGCATAACTGCGAATCGCGGCAAGCGGGTTATTCAGTTCGTGACTGATGCTCGCTGACATCTGCCCTAGCACTGCTAGTTTGGCGGCTTGGATGAGCTCGTCTTGGGTTTGCCTCAGAACATGCTCGGTTTCGATACGGTGTTTGATCTCAACATGTAACTCCGATGTACGTTCAAGCACTTGAAATTCGAGTTTTTGCTTGGCTTCGGATTGCAGCCTGTCTATCTGTGCTCGTCTTTGTTGTCTATGGTGGTTGAGCTGCATTGTTAGATAAATAATCGCAAAGATTAGGCTCAAAACCACAAGGTAAGCAACCAAGTCCCACCAAACTAAGTGGGTTGGAGAAAATACCCGTATGGTGAGTCTTGGTTCGGCTAGGAAACGCGAAGAACTAAAGAACTGCTCTTGGACGAGTTTGTGTGGCGACTCAATACGACTGGTGGCACTGTCTAAATCGCCGGAGAAGTGCAGGCTTTCTATTTTTGTATCGAGATACTGCCTGCTTTCTTGAATTCGAGTGTGTTGTACTTCGCTTAGCGGCTGAAGGCTTTTGAACAGCCACTCAGGGTTACTCGACATAAATACAATTTGATCTTTATCGTCAGCAACAAAAAAACTCTGTTTGCCTTTCCAACTTGCTTCAATCAGCGATAAATCCATCTTTACGACAATGACGCCAATAATCTCGGCGGCATAGGAGACGGGGTAAGAATAATAATAGCCTCGCTTTCCAGAGGTTGAACCTAGCGCAAAATATTGATTTTCATTGCCAATAATCGCTTCTTGAAAGTAGGGGCGGAAAGCAAAGTTACGGCGAATAAAAGAACGCGGTTGATTCCAGTTACTGGCTGCAATGGTGGTGCCGATACTGTCTAGTAGGTAGGTGTCGGATGCTTGAATCACCGAGTTTACGTGCTCTAGATAACGATTAGTGAGTTCGATTTGCGCAGAGTTACTTGGAGAGTGCAGGGCATCGACCAGCTCTTTGTCTTTTGAAAGCAGCTCGGGAATGTGCGCGAACTTATCCAATTGGCTTGAAATATGAACAGAAAAGCGGTCCAGCTTAGATTGATGATCATTTAACAAACTTTCATGGCTCGTGCTCCACACCCAATGACCGCCAAACACCATCAGTAAACTGTATGTGACCATTAACAGTATTGGGATTTTAAAAGCTTGAAACATGAAGGCTCTCCGCTGATTTCTTTGGTAAACAATCAAGCCTGTCTTCTCTCGTTTATGGTAGCAAATAGCGGTAGTTTTTGCTGAAAGCAGAGAGTGAACAGATGGATGTAGGTTAAGGGTTTGTAACGGGGATTGTTGAAAAAGTTATCGACTCTGAGGGGTAAAACAAGAGCAAGATCTCTTTTTAAGGTTTTTAGCAAAAAAAGCCCTCGATTCCCTTGAAAAAGTCGCTATTGTCCCCATTTCTGTTGTGCTAAGTGATGATTTGATCGTTTTTGTATCACTTAGTTGGACGAATTTAGAGCATTCATCATCATGCAGAGGTGAACGGCTCGACAGAGATTAAACAGATCGCTAGAATGTCGCGTCTAAAATTTCTGTCCTGAGGCTAATCGGAGATACCTTTCTTGTTTCTGAAAACAAGCTTTATTGCGTTTTAATCGACGTGTGAAGAACGAAGATATCGCTGATTAGTCTGGTGTTTGGTTGAATAATCAATTCAGACATCAATGCTCGATTTTAAATTAGGTGTTCGGATAGAGCACTACACAAGGATGCAGCCAACAACGTCTGCTTTTGAATTAAAGCTAAGTTACGGCTCATATGCTCAGATTACTGAGCCAGTTTTGAGGTTTATATAATGCAAGTTACTGTTGAAACGCTAGAAGGCCTAGAGCGCCGTCTTAATATTACTGTTCCTGCTGCTAACATCGAAGATGCAGTTACAGCTGAACTACGCAACATCGCGAAAAACCGTCGTTTCGATGGTTTCCGTAAAGGCAAAGTGCCAATGAAGATGGTTGCTAAAATGTACGGCAAAGCAGTACGTCAAGACGTGATGGGCGAAGTAATGCAACGTCACTTCATCGAAGCGATCGTTAAAGAGAAAATCAACCCAGCTGGCGCACCTACTTTCGCACCAGTTGAAAACAACGAAGGCGCTGACCTAGTATTCAACGCAACTTTTGAAGTTTACCCAGAAGTTGAGCTGAAAGGTCTAGAAAACATCACTGTTGAGAAACCAGCAGTAGAAGTTAAAGAAGCTGACGTTGAAGAGATGATCGAAACTCTACGTAAGCAACAAGCAACTTGGACTGAAGTTGAAGCTGCTGCTGACGCTGGTTCTCGTGCAACTATCGACTTCGTTGGTTCTATCGACGGTGAAGAGTTTGAAGGCGGCAAAGCTGAGAACTTCCCACTAGAGATGGGCGCTGGTCGCATGATCCCTGGCTTCGAAGACGGTATCGTTGGTAAAACAGCAGGTATGGAATTCGAAATCGACGTAAACTTCCCAGAAGATTACCACGCTGAAAACCTAAAAGGTAAAGCAGCTAAGTTCTCTATCAAGCTGAACAAAGTTGAAGCTCGTGAACTTCCAGAACTAAACGAAGAATTCGTTGCTAAGTTCGGCGCAACTGACGGCGTTGAAGGTCTTAAAGCTGAAGTTCGTAAGAACATGGAGCGTGAGCTTAAGCAAGCTGTTAAGAACCGCATCAAAGAGCAAGCTATCGACGGTCTAGTTAACGAAAACAACATCGACGTACCTTCTGCTCTAATCGATCAAGAGATCGGTGTTCTACGTCAACAAGCTGCTCAACGTTTCGGTGGCAACACTGAAGCTGCTGACCAACTTCCACGTGAGCTGTTCGAAGAGCAAGCTAAACGTCGCGTAGTTGTAGGTCTTCTTCTTGGTGAAGTAATCAAGACTGAAGAGCTAAAAGCTGACGACGAGAAAGTTAAAGCTATCATCGAAGAGATGGCTACAGCATACGAAGATCCAACAGAAGTTATTGCTTACTACGAGCAAAACGAGCAAATGATGAACAACATGCGCAATGTTGCTCTAGAAGAGCAAGCTATTGATGCAATCATCGCTAAAGCTCAAGTTTCTGATAAAGAAGTTAGCTTCAACGAGCTAATGAATCAGCAACCTGCTTAATATAGTAATATCTGACGTAGAAGGTTGACGTACGGTCAACAATTCTGCTAACAATGGTCCGTATGATTTAATCATTCGGGCCATTTATTTTAGGGACATAAGAATATGAGCTACCAAGAAAAAAATACAATGCCATCGATTATGGACGCACTAGTTCCTATGGTGGTTGAACAGACTTCCCGTGGTGAACGTTCTTACGATATTTATTCTCGTCTATTAAAAGAACGTATCATTTTCTTAACAGGTCAAGTGGAAGACCACATGGCAAATCTTGTCGTGGCTCAACTGCTTTTCTTGGAATCAGAAAACCCAGACAAAGATATCTATCTTTACATCAACTCACCTGGCGGTAGCGTAACAGCAGGCATGTCTATCTACGACACAATGCAGTTCATCAAGCCAAACGTGAGCACAGTATGTATGGGTCAAGCTTGCTCTATGGGTGCATTCTTACTAGCGGGTGGTACTCCTGGTAAGCGTCACGTGCTTCCAAACTCACGTGTAATGATTCACCAGCCACTTGGCGGCTTCCAAGGCCAAGCGTCTGATATTCAAATTCACGCGCAAGAGATCCTAACGATCAAACAAAAGCTAAACAAACTATTGGCAGAGCACACTGGTCAGCCTCTAGAAGTTGTTGAGCGCGATACAGATCGTGATAACTTCATGTCTGCTGATCAAGCAGTAGAATACGGCTTGGTGGATTCAGTTCTTAATCACCGCGGTCAATAATTGCAGGGCAATTGTTTAACGCAAAGTGATTCAAATTGATATACACTCAAGCATAGAGAGTTAAGGCTAAGAGGTTAGCGAATGACAGATAAAAGCAAAGAGGGTGGTAGCGGTAAACTGCTTTACTGCTCTTTCTGTGGCAAAAGCCAACACGAAGTTCGCAAGTTAATCGCAGGTCCTTCTGTTTACATTTGTGATGAATGTGTCGATCTTTGTAACGACATTATTCGTGAAGAAATTAAAGATGTTCTTCCTAAGAAAGAATCGGAATCGCTGCCAACGCCGCGTGAGATTCGTGAGCATCTTGACGACTATGTAATCGGTCAAGAATACGCGAAGAAAGTGCTAGCAGTTGCAGTTTATAACCACTACAAGCGTTTACGTAATGGTGATACGACAGCTGAAGGCGTAGAGCTAGGTAAGAGTAACATTCTTCTTATCGGTCCTACTGGTAGTGGTAAAACACTACTGGCTGAAACATTGGCTCGTTTCCTAGACGTTCCTTTCACAATGGCAGACGCAACAACACTAACCGAAGCGGGTTACGTGGGCGAAGATGTTGAAAACATCATCCAGAAGTTGCTTCAGAAATGTGATTACGACGTAGCGAAAGCGGAACGCGGCATTGTTTACATCGATGAAATCGACAAGATTTCTCGTAAAGCTGAAAACCCATCAATCACGCGTGACGTGTCTGGTGAAGGTGTACAGCAAGCTCTACTAAAACTTGTTGAAGGTACAGTAGCTTCAGTTCCACCTCAAGGTGGTCGTAAGCATCCACAACAAGAGTTCTTGCAAGTGGACACGTCTAAGATCTTATTTATCTGTGGTGGTGCGTTTGCAGGCCTAGATAAAGTGATTGAACAGCGTGTAGAAACAGGTTCAGGTATCGGCTTTGGCGCAGAAGTGCGTTCAAAAGATGAAACCAAAACTATCGGTGAATTGTTCACTCAAGTAGAACCTGAAGATCTAGTGAAATATGGTCTGATTCCAGAATTCATTGGTCGTCTACCTGTGACAACAACACTGACAGAGCTTGATGAAGAAGCGCTAATCCAAATCCTATGTGAGCCAAAGAATGCACTTACAAAACAGTACGCAGCATTATTTGAGCTTGAGGATACAGAGTTAGAATTCCGTGAAGATGCTTTACGTGCCATTGCTAAGAAAGCAATGAACCGTAAAACAGGTGCTCGTGGTCTACGTTCTATCTTGGAGGGTGTTCTACTAGAAACTATGTACGAACTGCCATCTTCAACTGATGTAAGCAAGGTTGTGATTGATGAGTCGGTAATTAATGGTGAGTCAGAACCACTATTAATTTACAGCAACTCAGATAACCAAGCAGCTGTTGCAGAGTAGGTCTTTTTTAGACAAGTCACTCAAATTGAAAAAGGAGGTAAGCAATTACCTCCTTTTTTTTATTCTTCCATTGAATCCAGTCGTTTAAGCCCCATATACTGCTTTATAAGTTAAAGCGGAAGAGAGAAATATATGAACTTGGAACGTTCCGAGCGTATCGAAATCCCCGTGCTACCTCTACGTGATGTAGTGGTTTACCCACACATGGTTATTCCATTGTTTGTTGGTCGTGAAAAATCGATTACTTGCCTTGAATCGGCAATGGAAGCTAACAAACAAGTACTACTTGTAGCGCAGAAAGAAGCGGACACTGATGAGCCTTCAATTGACGACCTATTTAAAGTAGGAACTGTCGCTACCATTCTTCAGTTACTAAAGCTCCCTGATGGTACTGTTAAAGTGCTTGTCGAAGGTCAGCAGCGTGCAAAAATTCACCAATTCAAAGAAAGTGAGTTTTTCTTAGCGGACGCAGAATACGTTGTAACCTCAGAACTTGACGAAAAAGAACAAGAAGTGGTTGTTCGCAGCGCGATCAATCAATTCGAAGGCTTTATTAAGCTGAACAAAAAGATTCCACCAGAAGTTCTAACATCTCTGAACGGTATTGATGAGGCAGCTCGCCTTGCTGATACGATTGCTGCACACATGCCACTTAAACTGGTAGACAAGCAGCACGTTCTAGAAATCTTAGATGTGACTGAACGTCTGGAATTCTTGATGGGCCAAATGGAGTCAGAAATTGACATCTTGCAAGTTGAAAAACGCATTCGTGGCCGCGTTAAGAAGCAAATGGAAAAATCTCAGCGTGAGTACTACCTGAATGAGCAAATGAAAGCGATTCAGAAAGAACTTGGCGAGATGGACGACGCTCCTGATGAATTCGAGACTCTGAAGAAGAAGATCGAAGACTCTAAGATGCCTCAAGAAGCTCGTGAAAAAACCGAGCAAGAACTGCAAAAACTGAAAATGATGTCGCCAATGTCTGCTGAAGCAACAGTAGTACGTAGCTACATTGATTGGATGGTTGGCGTTCCTTGGGCTAAGCGTTCAAAAGTGAAAAAGAATCTAGCGAAAGCGGAAGAGATCTTAAACGAAGACCACTACGGCTTAGAGCGTGTTAAAGAACGTATTCTTGAATACTTGGCAGTACAAAACCGTATCAACAAGCTAAAAGGCCCAATCCTTTGTCTTGTTGGTCCTCCTGGTGTAGGTAAAACCTCGCTAGGTCGTTCGATTGCTGCGGCAACGGGTCGTAAGTACACGCGTATGGCACTTGGTGGCGTTCGTGATGAAGCTGAGATTCGTGGTCACCGTCGTACGTACATCGGTTCACTTCCGGGTAAACTGATCCAGAAGATGTCTAAAGTTGGTGTTAAGAACCCACTGTTCCTATTAGATGAGATCGATAAGATGTCTTCTGATATGCGTGGCGACCCATCTTCAGCACTTCTAGAAGTTCTAGATCCAGAACAAAACAACGCATTTAACGATCACTACCTAGAAGTAGATTACGATCTGTCAGATGTTATGTTCGTGGCAACATCGAACTCGATGGACATTCCTGGGCCTCTACTGGACCGTATGGAAGTGATTCGTCTATCTGGTTACACAGAAGATGAGAAGCTGAACATTGCTAAGAGCCATTTACTGGACAAGCAAGTTCAACGCAACGGTCTTAAGCCTCATGAAATTGAGATTGAAGACTCTGCAATCATCGGCATCATTCGTTACTACACGCGTGAAGCGGGTGTACGTAGCCTAGAGCGTGAAATCTCAAAGATCTGTCGTAAAGCAGTGAAGAACATCTTGCTAGACAGCGATCTTAAGTCTGTAACGGTTAACATTGATAACCTGAAAGAGTACTTAGGTGTTCAACGCCACGACTTCGGTAAAGCGGATGAAAGCAACCGTATCGGTCAAGTAACAGGCCTAGCGTGGACTCAAGTGGGTGGTGATCTACTGACTATCGAGACCGAAGCAATGCCGGGCAAAGGTAAGCTAACGCAAACTGGCTCACTTGGCGACGTGATGAAAGAGTCGATTCAAGCGGCAATGACAGTGGTTCGTTCTCGTGCTGAAAAACTGGGTATCAACTCAGATTTCTACGAAAAACGTGACATTCACGTTCACGTACCAGAAGGTGCTACACCGAAAGATGGCCCGAGTGCGGGTATCGCAATGTGTACTGCACTTGTCTCTAGCTTGACGGGTAACCCGGTTAAAGCAGAGGTCGGTATGACAGGTGAAATTACCCTTCGTGGTGAAGTTTTACCTATCGGTGGCTTGAAAGAAAAACTGCTTGCTGCACACCGTGGCGGCATCAAAACTGTACTGATCCCTAAAGACAATGAGCGTGATTTGGAAGAGATTCCAGACAACGTAATCGCTGACTTGAAGGTGATCCCGGTTCAGTGGATTGATGAAGTACTCAAAGTCGCGCTAGAACGAGATCCGTCAGGGGTCGAGTTTGACGTGAAAAAATAGTGATGCATAGCAAAAATAAGTAAAGAATTACGCTGATAGGCCCGAAAAGGCTTGTCAGCGTTTTTTTTGGACGCTAAGTTATTGATCAAAGCGGCAGCCCTTTTGCAATAAGGCTTGCGGCTAAATTAAAACCAAAATGGAACGTACAGTCATCAGAAGTAGTCACAGATGACACATAGGGGAAAAACAGTGAATAAAACACAACTAGTAGAATCAATCGCAGAAAACGCAGACATCTCTAAAGCTTCAGCTGGCCGCGCTCTAGACGCATTCATCGAAGCAGTTGGCACAACGCTACAATCTGGTGACCAAGTTGCACTTGTTGGCTTTGGTACTTTCAGTGTTCGTACTCGTGCTGCTCGTACAGGTCGTAACCCAAAAACTGGTGAAGAGATCCAAATCGCAGAAGCTAAAGTACCTGGCTTCAAAGCGGGTAAAGCACTTAAAGACGCATGTAACTAATTTTCACTGCTGAAACCTCCATTTAAGAGGGGAAGGCAGTAAAATGCGTTTACTGTTTGAAAAATGATGTTTCATTCTTAAACAGTATGTGTACAAAGCACATTGAACTTATTTAAATTATGCGCATCCTACTGATGCGCATTTCTTTTTCTGATAATATCGCGTGAATAGATTTTTATTTTGAAGCCAATGCTTCATATCCGGAGAGCACTTAAATTATGATGGATCGATTACGCGAAGGCGTGAATAGCATCGCGGTAAAAATTATCCTTGGGTTGATTATCCTGTCATTCGTATTCGCAGGTGTAGGCAGCTACATCACCGGTGGCGGTAACAACGCAGCAGCTAAAGTTGGCAACACAGAAATTGCTCGTGGTGAGTTCGAACAGGCTTACCAAAACGAACGTAATCGTATGCAGTCTCAACTTGGCGATTACTTCGCGCAAATGCTTGCAGACCCTGCTTACGTAGAGTCTTTCCGTAAATCAGTACTTGATCGCATGATCAATGACGTACTGCTTGAGCAGCAAGCTGAGTCTCTAGGCCTACGAATCAGTGATTCTCAAATCCGCACCATGATTCTAGAAATGCCTCAGTTCCAAACGGCGGGTCAATTCGACCAAGAAGTTTACCAATCGGCACTACGTCGTGCAGGTTTCAGCGCAGAGAGCTTCGCTGAATACATGCGTCGTGACCTTATGCGCAACCAGCTTGTGACTGCACTTCAAGGCAGTGAATTCGTTCTTCAGGGCGAAATCGATATTCAGAGCAAGCTTATCGCACAAACTCGTGACATTCGCACAGTGACACTGTCTGTTGCTGACCTTGCAAAAGACATCGAGTTAACTGACGAGCAAATCGAACAGTACTACCAAGAGAACCCAGCAGCTTACACTCGTCCAGAGCAAGCTAAGGTATCTTACATTGAGCTTTCTGCTGAAGCGCTTAAGTCTCAGCTTGAAGTAAGCGATGAAGAAGCACAGAAATACTACCAAGAGCACCTAGACAAGTACTCAACGGAAGAGCAACGTAAAGTTAGCCACATCCTAGTTCAAGGCGATGACGAAGCGAAAGCTCAGGCAATCCTAGACGAGCTAAATGCAGGCGCTGATTTTGCTACGCTAGCGGAAGAGAAATCTGACGACTTCGGTAGTGCAGACGTTGGCGGTGACCTAGGTTGGATTGAGCGCGATGTTATGGACCCTGCATTCGAAGACGCGGCTTTCGCTCTTGAGAATATTGGCGATACTACTGGCCTAGTTAAATCTGATTTCGGCTACCACATCATCAAGCTAGACGAACTAAAAGCGTCTCAAGCTCAGCCTTACACTGAAGTAGCGGCAGAGATTAAGACAGAGCTTCTAGACCAACACGCAGTTGATCAGTTCTACGAGCAACAAACTGAGCTAGAAAAAGTAGCGTTTGAATTCCCAGATTCTCTAGATGATTCTGCAGAAGCTATCAACGCGAAGATCACAACGACAGATTTCATCTCTCAAGTTGACGCTCCAGAAGTTCTGATGACGCCTGCAGTTATGCAAGCTATCTTGAGCCCTGAAGTGAAAGAAGACGGTCTAAACTCGGAAGTTATCGAAGTTGCACCTGAGCACGTAATTGTTGTTCGTGTAGAAGAGACTCGTGATGAGACAGTTCTTCCTCTAGCTGAAGTGAAAGATCAAGTTGTCGCTGCACTGTCTGCTGTACAAGCAGAGCAGCAAGCGGTTGAGCTAGGTGTTTCTCTAGTGAACGAACTTGAGCAAGGCAATGAAGCAGTACTAGCGGACAACAACCTTGAGTTCACTGAACTTGAAACGATTGACCGTAACTCGCCATTAGCGGCATCTGTATTCGCTCTAGCGAAACCAGAAGCAGGTCAAGCTGTGTTCGGTCAATCTAAAGACCAAGACGGTAATATCGTTGTTGTTGAGCTTTCTAAAGTAACGGCTGAGATCAACCCAGCCTACAGCACTCAAATTGGTGCACAGTTGGAGCGAGTTGGTAACCAGCAAGACCTGACTAACGTATTAAACGTACTTCGTAAAAACGCAGACGTTGAATACTACGTAGTGGGTCAAGGTCAGTAAGCGTTTGATTACCTCAGTAGCAAGCTCAAGTTAGAGCTTACTACTGAAATCAACACGTGATTGTTAGGCTTTAATTCAGATTTGTGAGCCAACAAACAAGCTGATGAAAATAAGATGTATAACGAAGCGGGTCACTTAGGTGATCCGCTTTATTTTTATCTGGTGATTGTGTTATCTAGCGCGGCAAATGCATAAGTTACGTTTTTTGAACAAAGGAACTATTTATGCGCACGATATATTCAACACTAATTCTTTCATTTCTGATGCTCTTAAGCCCTGCCGTGTTTGCAGACAGCCCAACCAAGGCTGAGCTTTACGAAGGCATTGAGATTACGGTCAACATCAATACCGCGACGGCAGAAGAACTTTCAGCACTATTGGTTGGCGTGGGTGACAAGAAAGCCAAAGAAATCGTCGATTACAGAGATCAGAACGGGGCATTTACTACTGCTGATGATTTGGTGAGTGTCAAAGGGATAGGTGAAGCGACGGTTGAAAAGAACCGCGAAAGAATTCAACTTTGACCCGTTTTTCTACTTGTTAGAAATGAAGCGATAGATATGAAGCCTCCGGCCAATGCACCTGCTAGGTGGGCTTCAATCGCGATACGAGCATTAATCAGTTCACCAGTCGTGCTAGAAGGGCCAATAAGCTGCTCCCAAGCGATTTTAGCGACTAATCCGAATACTAACAGCCAACTAGACTTCCTGCCGTTTAAAGCCTCTCTGAGCGCGAATAAGCCAAACAACCCATGCAAAGTGCCCGATAGGCCAACGTAGATCTGAATACTTGAAAACAACAGAGCGACGCCAGTCACTAAACTGATCACAAGCAAAGCAACAACAAGCTGTTTTTTACTCGGTTGAAACAGGTAGCTGATGATCCACAAGCCTGCTAGATTCATCAGAAGATGCGAGTAGTTGGTATGTGAAAAGTTTCCTGTTAGGATTCGCCACCATTGCCCATCGGCAATCGCATTGCTATCCCAAACGACCCAAGCTTGTATTGGCTCAAATTGGAATAAGACGCATAAAAGTGAAATGAAAATTAAAACAGGGTACACATTAAATCCATGTCTCGTTATTGCCCCCAATGCAGCAAGGCTTTGAAAGCTTGTATTTGTCAGTGGGTTACACCACTCGAATCGAATGTTGAGCTTATCATTCTTCAGCACCCATCAGAAGAGCATCGTCCGATGGGAACAGCGCGTATTCTCTCGTTATCTCTTAATAACAGCGTGACGTTTGTTGGCGAAGACTTTTCAGACAACGAACAACTCAACGCATTGTTGTGCGATGAACAGTATCAACATGTGATTTTATACCCAAGCGAAAACTCCGTTTCAGTTGAGTCGGCGACATCTCCCAATAAGAAGCTGCGTGTGATTTTATTGGATGGCACGTGGAAGAAAGCATTCAAGATGTGGCAAGTATCGAGTAACTTGCATGCGTTGAACACGGTTCATTTACCGAAAGATCTCAAGGGTAATTACCGAATTCGCAAAGCACCCAGTGAAAATAGCCTTTCAACCGTTGAAGCTGGCTATCATTTACTTAGCTTGTTAGAGCGTGATGGCGACTTTAGCCCTTTGCTAACGGCATTTGACCAAATGATTCAGTTTCAAATCAATCAAATGCCGCCGGGCGTGTTTGAGAAAAACTACTTAGATTAAGCCGTTTTAGTAAAGTGAGTCAGGAATTAAAACTCGGTATGAGCTGAGAACAGTTGCTGATGCATTTTCTGCGCAAGATCATCAGTCATCGATGAAATGTAATCGGCTATCACGCGCATTTTTCGAGACTCATCTTGATGTTGTAGCCATTGCTTCTTGATGGGCAGTGGCAGCAAGCGTTCAGGATCTGCGCTGAATGCTTCAAACATATCCATGATGATCTGTTGACCTTTGTATTCGATGACCTGAACCTGTGGCACTTGAATAACGAACTCGCTGACAAAGTGTTTCAGCTTATCGAGTGTGCCGTCCATGCTCGGCTCGAGCACCGCATTGTAAGCCAACAGTACATTCTCAAAGTTAGCCTCCACTCGCTTAATCGAGATACTGGTCAACAGTGCGTTGACTATCCCACCAATCGCATCCTTTCGACGATACTGTTCACCAGAGAAAAGCATCTCTGTAATTGAATCTAGGTGTTCACAAATCCATGGGTCGGCCATCTCTTTCAGTTGAGGGTAAGCCGATTCGACCCACTGAGCTTTGGTCACAGAGCCAAGCACAATCGCATCTTCTAAATCGTGCACGCCATACGCGATGTCGTCAGCAAGTTCCATGATCGAACAATCCAGTGACTTATATTTGGTCTTGTTGTGCTCAAGTGGCTCGGTATGCATTTTTCTTTTCTGTTTTAGGAGCTGTTGGTCGCTGCTTGAAAGCGGTTCAAGCACCCAGTTAAACAACTCTTCATCATGATCGTAGATGCCTTTTGCTGGCATCCAATCTTTAGCTCGGAGTTGTCGTTGATGCTTAACGGGTTCAGACTGCAATTTAGCTTGAACCTCACTCAGCAGAGAAGGGTACTTAATTAGACCTAACAAAGTGCGTCGAGATAGGTTCATCCCGTGATGTTCAGTGTAAGGTTCTAGCTGTGTGACTATGCGAAACGTTTGAGCGTTGCCCTCAAAGCCGCCGTGGTCGCGCATCATGTAGTTGAGTGCGACTTCGCCGCCATGTCCATAGGGTGGATGACCGATGTCGTGAGCCAAACACAGTGAATCAATCAAACTGTCTGAGGGTAATAGGTCTCGAAATTCGGGCTGCTTTTTCTTCAGTTGAGCGACGATACCGGTGCCAAGCTGAGCGGCCTCAAGAGAGTGGGTAAGGCGCGTTCGGTGAAAGTCGTTGACCGTGGTGCCATGGATCTGGGTTTTCGCTTGTAAGCGACGGAAAGCAGCAGAGTGAAGCACGCGCGCACGATCACGCTGATACGGGCTGCGGTGGTCATCCCGTCTTATTTTATGTTCATCGTCATTTCGATGCTGCCATTCTTGTTCGAGTACAAAGGGTGGTTCGAGTTGAGAATTCAAAATAGCACCTATCAAATTGATTTTATTTAGCTAATTAAAAACAACTTATACCCAGCTAGCTTATCTCGTCTAGTGATAATTCAAAGCTCGGTGCGAATGTGGTGAGAAAGTAGTCCATTTCTGGGCTTTTGCGTTGTTCGAGTGTCTCTTCCAATCGGCGCTTGGCTTGCTCGTATTCATGATTGCCCGCACTGAGCTCTTCCAAGCATTTCAGGTACGCACAGATAGTATCTGCCTGCTTGACGATGCTTTGCTCTTCTTTACTCGCAGTACCAGATATTAAGAAGGGGGCGAAGTCGTCTCTGAACTCTTCTGGCAACATCGAAAGCAGTCTTTGTTCTGCCGCGGCTTCTATTTTCTTATACTCTTGTGCAATATCCGGGTTGTAGTATTTAACTGGCGTTGGCAAATCACCCGTCAGTACCTCACTGGTGTCGTGGTACATGCCAAGCAGAGCAATGTGCTCGGGGTTAAGCTGACCATCAAACTTCTTGTTTTTGATCAGTGCCAAGGCGTGTGCCACGAAAGCAACCTGTAGGCTATGTTCTGAAATGTTCTCGCTTGATACCGAACGCATCAGGGGCCAGCGTTGAATTAGCTTCATGCGTGCGAGATGGGCAAAGAAATGGCTCTGTTTCATAAATGTCCTTATAGTACCAATCGTAGTAAATAACTGGTCATCCTAGCTTGTTAAAAAACTCGATAACTATGTTAGAATTTTTGATTGTAGAATAACTACTTATCGAAGCTGCTTGTCGAAAATAGCTGCCTTGTTCTCAAGCTTTTTCCCTACGCTATTTCTGAACACTTACTTACTGTGATTGGTATAAACAATACTCCACTCGTATCTTGTGTTTGCACAGGGATACGAGACAGCGGATACAAAAAAGGCTCCTAAACAGGAGCCTTTTAAGCATAGAAGTGAATGAATACAAGTTAAAGTCTTTTAAAACAGCAAATTGTAGCCATCTTTCTTTGTGCTCATTAACCTTCGATGAGGTCGTCTTGGCTGTAAGTCTGTAAGAAGCGCTCTAAACGACCAATTGCGATTTCTAGATCTTCGATGTGCGGCAGAGTCACGATACGGAAGTGATCCGGTTTCGGCCAATTGAAGCCCGTACCTTGAACCAATAGCACCTTCTCTTGCTTAAGGAAGTCGAGTACAAACTTCTGATCGTCTTTGATGTTGTACATGTTGGTGTCGATTTTAGGGAACAGGTACATTGCACCTTTCGGTTTCACACAAGAAACGCCAGGGATCTTGTTGATCAGTTCCCATGCACGGTCACGCTGTTCAAGCAGTCGACCGCCTGGAAGAATCAGCTCATTGATACTCTGATAGCCACCGAGTGCGGTTTGGATAGCGTGTTGCATCGGAACGTTGGCACACAAACGCATTGAGGCCAGCATTTCTAGCCCTTCTACATAGCCTTTCGCTAGGTGTTTAGGGCCTGTTAAGAACATCCAACCACCACGGAAACCACATACACGGTAAGCTTTAGATAGGCCGTTGAACGTGACCATTAATACGTCTTCAGCAAGCGTTGCCACTGAAGTGTGTACCGCACCGTCGTAAAGTACTTTGTCGTAGATTTCATCGGCGAAGATGATCAAACCGTGCTCACGAGCAATCTCAACCACTTGTAATAGGAAATCACGGCTGTATACCGCGCCTGTTGGGTTGTTCGGGTTGATAAGAACGATGCCGCGCGTCTTTGGTGAGATCTTCGCGCGCATGTCGTCTAGATCTGGATACCAATCAGCATCTTCATCACACATGTAGTGAACCGGTGTACCACCAGAAAGCGCAACAGACGCTGTCCATAGTGGGTAATCCGGAGCGGGAACTAAGATTTCATCACCATTATCCAGTAGCGCTTGCATAGACATAACGATAAGCTCTGATGCGCCGTTACCAATGTAAACGTCTTCTACATCAAGGTTACGTAGGCCTTTTTTCTGGTAGTGCTGAACAACCGCTTTGCGGGCTGAATAGATGCCTTTTGAGTCGCAGTAACCTTGAGATGTCGGTAGGTTACGGATTACGTCAACAAGGATTTCATCAGGGGCGTCAAAACCAAATGGGGCGGGGTTACCAATATTAAGCTTCAGTATTTTATGCCCTTCTTCTTCCATGCGCTTAGCATGTTTGAGTACAGGCCCCCTGATTTCGTAGCATACGCTGTTGAGTTTTGACGACATCCCGATATTTTGCATTGCCGATTTCCTGAAATTAATTTAAATACTTTATTAAAGTACCGCAAAATGGCGTTTGATAGAATAAAAATCTGATGAATGTCGCATTTCAGTATCACGTTTAGCCTTTTTGTTGTCACTCTTTTCTAAATTTTAATTAATCGCTTTCTTGGTTATTGGCTAAGATGAATAAAGGGGCGGGATCGCTTAAAATCACAGGAATGTTGAAAAGATATAGTACATTCTTGATCTAAGTGGGTACTGCCCATAAAGTATCAAACTAATATAATAATAATTTAGATGTGAACGAGGTCGATTTGTCACATTTCCAGCAAACTATCTCCGCTTTGATTGAGCGAGTACAAAATGCCCAAGCAAGCGAAGTTCGTTGTGTTGAAGTTCTAACGCAAAAACCATCGTTTGCATTTATAGAATGGCTTCATGCTCAACCGCTCTTTCCTAAGTTCTACTGGCAGTCACGCGACACTCGTGAAGAGGTTGTTGCGCTCGGACAGTTACATACGTTTTCAGATCCTGCACCCGCGTACGCTATTCTTGGTGAAGACCAACGAATCTGGGGTGGACGCTCGTTTGATGGGCACACCGCAAAGAACCGTCGCTGCATGGAGTCGTTTTTCTTCCTTCCTCAGGTTGAATTGATCCGCTTTGACAATACTTGGTCGCTGGCGGTTAATTTGTCCCCTGATCGCGTTTCTTCTATTAATGCTTTGAATAAGCTTTCTGTAGAAGCCGCGATATTGGCGCCTTTGTCTGCCCATATTGAACAGATCAATCACGTTCCAGAAAGAGAGCAGTGGGGCAACCTTGTCGATAAAGTGCTGCAAGGCATTAGCGATGAAGAGTACAAAAAAGTCGTTTTAGCACGTAAAACCACACTGCAACTCGATGCGCCTATCTGCGCAGCTCAATTACTTAAAGCCAGCTATCTGCAAAATCACCACAGTTTCCACTTTATGTTGGTGCTGGATTCTAAACACAGTTTCATTGGCTCGACACCAGAGCGCTTATATAGCCGACATGGTATGGAGCTTGATACCGAGGCGCTTGCTGGAACCATTGGTCGCGGAGAGAACGCTACTGAGGATATGGAACTGGCCAACTGGCTTTCTCAAGACAGCAAAAACCTCAATGAGAACCAGTATGTGGTCGACGACATCATTGAGCGTCTCACTCCTCATTCTCAAACGGTCCATGTTGAAAAGGATGCGCGTCTAGTGCGCTTGCGTAAGGTGCAGCATTTGAAGCGCAATATCCATGCTCAGCTCAACAATGGCGTTAATGGTGTGCAGTTGCTTGCTGCCTTACAGCCAACTGCTGCGGTGGCGGGTTTACCTCGTAAAGAGGCGATGGATTTCATTCTTGAACACGAACCGTTTGCACGAGGTTGGTATGCAGGCTCTGTAGGCTATATCAGTCATCAGCGAGCGGAATTCTGCGTGGCGATTCGAAGCGCCTTGATTGTAAACGATCAAGTACAACTGTTTGCTGGCGCGGGGATCGTGCCGGGATCGGTTGCCGAACATGAATGGCAAGAGCTGAACAAGAAGATGTCTACTCTGCTTAGCTTAATTTCAGATCACCCTCCATTGGGTGTCGCGTCATGAATCACGACCAAGCCGTATTAAATAGAGTTTGGTGTCACACGTTACTTGAAGAGCTTGCACGCAATGGCGTTGAACATGTTTGTGTTGCTCCGGGCTCTCGCTCAACGCCGCTAACTCTCGAAGCTGAAGCCAACTCCAAGTTAACCTTACACACGCACTTTGATGAGCGTGGTCTTGGGTTTTTAGCTTTAGGCTTAGCAAAGGCTAGCAACAAACCGGTTGCGGTGATTGTGACATCAGGAACCGCTGTGGCGAATTTGCTTCCTGCGACGGCTGAATCTGGGCTGACCCGAGAGAAGCTGATCTTGCTAACCTCTGATAGGCCCATCGACTTGGTCGACTGTGGTGCCAATCAAGCGATTCAGCAGCAGGGTATCTTTTCGTCTCACGTTGAAACGGCACTAAACCTTCCAAGTCCAACGACACAAGTTTCTTTGAATTGGCTTTTGACGTCGGTTGATAACGCACTGGCGAAACAGCGCAGCGTCGGTGGGGCTATTCATATCAACTGTCCGTTCCCAGAACCGCTTTATTCCGCTAATAGCGCCGAGATGTATGCGGATTATACAAAGAGCGTGGCAGCTTGGAGAGCTTCAACCTGCCTTTACTCGAACACTTATTTGCCCAGTCATTTAATCGCTCAGCCTGTTTCAGCAAGTGATTATGTCGCTCGTAAAGGCGCAGTGATTATTGGTTCTATCGAGAATGAAGCCGCAATTAAAGCCAAGCAGTTTGCGACAGCTTTGGGCTGGCCAGTATTCTGTGACCCTCAATCGGGTGTCAGTAGTGACTGGAAACACTATGATTTATGGATGCAAAGTGACGCAGCCAAAGCACAGCTTAGTCAGTGTGATTTTATTATCCAGTTTGGTGAGCGCATCGTATCTAAGCGTCTTAACCAATGGGTAAAAGAACAAGCTGCCACATTTTGTTCATCGCAGTACATCGTTGTTTCACCAGATGCACATCGTATTAATCAAGATCATCTGCCTCAAACTCATATTGTCGCTGATATCGAACATTGGTTATCAGAGCAACATCTACCAACGCTGTTGGGAGAACATGCTGGCTGGGCGGCATCTTTGGCGGAAGTCGCGAATACGGTTCAGCAGTTAGCGTTGGCGCAAATCTCTAATAACGACCAACTGACAGAGTTGAGTGTTGCAGTTGACTTGTCGTCTAGACTTAAAGACAGAGAGTTGTTTGTGGGAAACAGCTTGATGGTAAGGCTGGTGGATATGCTGTCTTCAATATCTGCGAATCGGGTTTACAGCAATCGTGGTGCATCGGGCATTGATGGCTTGGTGGCGACGGCTGCGGGAGTGATAAAAGCCAACCAGAACCCCTTATTGATGTTGATTGGCGATACTTCTTTGCTTTACGATCTCAACTCACTGGCTCTGCTGACTCATAATTTAACGCCGATGGTTATTGTTGTGACCAACAATGATGGTGGTGCGATCTTTGATTTATTGCCGGTGCCAGAGCAGCAGAAACAGTCACTTTATCAAATGCCTCATGGTTTCAGTTTTGAACACGCTGCTGCGCAATTCCAGTTGGGATACGCTGCGCCAGAAACCTTGAATTGCTATCAAACCATTATCGAACAACATTTCGAACAGGGTCAGGGTACCTTGCTCGTGGAAGTTAAGACGCCTCCCGAACAAGCGTCTACTTTGCTGAAACAATTCAGTTCAATGCTCACCGAGGCATTAGCCTAAGGACTTTACATGCTTTACTCCGATTATTACCCAGCTGTACAAGATTCTTCTGACAAACCTTTGCTTGTTTTCTTACATGGTTTACTCGGAAGCGGGGATGATTGGAGTGCATGTCATCCATTCCTTGAGGATTTTCCTCTCCTTTGCATAGATTTACCCGGACACGGACAAAGTCGCTTTATCGATCCGGTAGGGTTTGATCATTGCTGTAAGAAAATTGTTCAGTGCATCACATCTCAGCTGGCTCTCAACGATCTTCCTGTCGATTATCCTATCGTGGTGATTGGGTATTCTATGGGGGGAAGGCTTGCCATGTATGGGGTAACAAGCCCTTGCTTCGAAACTCTTAACTTAGAGAAAGTCATCATTGAAGGTGGCAACTTTGGCTTGGAATGTGATGAAGAAAGAGCACAAAGGTTAGTACACGATACGCAATGGGCTGTTCGCTTTGCACAGCAGTCGATTGAAGATGTTTTAGACGATTGGTATCAACAAAGCGTCTTTTCTTCACTAAATCATGAGCAAAGACAAACTTTGGTCATAAAGCGTAGTGGTAACCTTGGAGTATCCGTAGCAAATATGTTGTTATCTACTTCGTTAGCTAAGCAACCGGATTTACGTGCCACATTGAAATCTCATGAGCATTTATTGCATTATGTATGTGGAGAAAAAGATCGTAAATTCATGGAGCTAGCTGAGAATAGTGGCTTTGAATATAGTCAGGTGGATTACGCGGGTCATAATGTTCATTTTGAGCAACCAGAGATGTTTTCAAATCTGATCATCCAATGTATCGCCAGTCGTTGATGAACTGACTGAGCGAACCTCTCGTATCAAGCGCTATAGAAAGCAGAGCAACACCGTCGCGACTCTACGCTAGTCGCGCTCTCTAATAGAACAATGGGAATCATCATGGCTAAAACAGTAGGCATCACAGAAGAAGAACTTTACGCAGCCGTTAACTGGCGCGATGAAAGCAGTCAATATGAAGATATTCAATACCACAAGTCTGATGACGGTATTGCGAAAATCACGATTGCTCGCCCTCAAGTGCACAATGCGTTCCGTCCACAAACCGTAAAAGAGATGATCAATGCACTGGCTGATGCTCGTTATGACGAGAAAGTTGGCGTAATCATTTTGACTGGTCTTGGTGAGAAGGCGTTCTGTTCTGGTGGTGACCAAAGTATCCGTGGTGACTACGGCGGTTACCAAGATGACTCAGGTACGCACCACTTGAATGTACTTGATTTCCAACGTCAAATTCGTACTTGTCCAAAACCAGTTATCGCAGCGGTATCGGGTTGGGCAGTCGGTGGTGGTCATGTACTTCACATGATGGCAGACCTTACTATTGCAGCTGAAAACGCGCAGTTCGGTCAGACGGGTCCTAAAGTGGGTTCTTTCGATGGCGGTTGGGGTGCTTCTTACATGGCTCGTATCGTTGGTCAAAAGAAAGCACGTGAAATCTGGTTCTTGTGCCGCTTCTACGATGCACAAGAAGCACTGGACATGGGCCTTGTAAACACCGTTGTTCCTGTTGCTGACCTAGAAAAAGAGACAGTTCGTTGGTGTCGTGAAGTGCTTCAACACAGCCCAATGGCACTGCGTTGCTTGAAAGCGGCACTGAACGCTGACTGTGATGGTCAAGCAGGCTTACAAGAGTTGGCTGGTAACGCAACCATGATGTTCTACATGACAGAGGAAGGCCAAGAAGGCCGCAACGCATTCAACGAGAAACGTCGACCGGACTTCGACAAGTTCCCGCGTAATCCATAGTCTTTCTCCTCTTCAAAATGAGTCGCTAATAGCGGCTCGTTTTGTTTTGATGTTCCCCGTTTTTTAGGAAACTTTATGAACTCAGTGAATTCTCAGCGTCACGCTAAACTTTACCGTTATCAATTACCTATGGATAGTGGTGTGGTTCTTCGTGACAATAAGTTGAACGAACGTGTTGGCTATATCATCCAACTTGAGTGTGATGGTAAAACTGGTTTTGGCGAAGTTGCGCCTTTGCCCGGTTTTAGCCAAGAAGATGCCGAACAAGCTGGCATTCAGCTTCAACACGAATTAGAGCTTTGGAGCCACAATAAGCCTCAAACGCCTTTCGACGAGCTGTATCCTTCTGTCGCGTTTGGCTTTTCAATGGCGATGATGGAATTGCGAGGCGATCTTAACGCTCAAGGTAACTACCAAGCGGCGCCTTTGTGTACAGGCGATCCAGATGAACTGATTCCTGTATTGAATGAGATGGTAGGCGAGAAGGTCGCGAAAGTGAAAGTCGGCCTCTACGAAGCGATTCGCGATGGCATGTTGGTTAGCTTATTCCTTGAGTCGATCCCTGATTTGACTCTAAGACTTGATGCCAACCGTGCGTGGAAGCCAGAGAAAGCGAAGCAATTCATTAAATACATTTCGCCGTCAATGCGCCAGCGTATAAGCTTTATCGAAGAGCCTTGCCAAAAGCCAGAAGACAGTTTGGCCTTTGCCATTGACCATGGTGTGGCGATTGCGTGGGACGAGACACTGCAAGAAGCGGTGCGCAGCCCGGAATTTGATCTTAGCGACCTTACTGGTGTTAAAGCAGTCGTGATCAAGCCAACTCTTATTGGTTCTGTCGAGCGTTGCGTGGCAATCATTGAGCGAGCACAGAAGCTTGGAATGAAACCTGTATTGAGCTCAAGCATTGAGTCGAGCCTAGGTCTGACTCAGATTGCTCGTCTGGCGCAGCAATATTTGCCAAATGAAGTGCCGGGGTTGGATACGATTGGCTTGTTCAAGCAGCAGCTAGAGGTTTCTTGGCCGGGCTGTCAGTTGCCTGTCTCTACGCTTGAAAAGCAACAATTGATTTGGTCTTCTTAGACCGAGCTATTTGAATGGCTATTTAGTTAGCTTAACAAGTTCTTAATCTATTTTTGGTTATCATATGATGCGCCCACAATCTAATCATCCCCCGCTCTGGGTAAAGTGGGCGCAGCAAAACCCACTTCAACCAGCGTTAGTGACCACTCACCGCACTTATACTTGGCAGCAAGTGTTTGTGTTGGTTAGTGAGTACCAACAACAGCTATCTCATCAAGGCCTATCTGAAGGTGATGTACTGACGATTGTTGGTAAGAATCAAGCTGAAGTGATCCCTGTTTATCTTGCCGCACTCAATTTGGGTGTGGTTTGTGCGTTTACGATGCCTCAGCCTAGTTTACGCCTGAAGCAAAAGCTCGATTCCTTATATCAAGCAGATCAACAGAGCTACCTTTGGCTCTTGGGCAATAGCGGAATAGAGCAATCAGAGACTGCCGATTTGAATACTCAGTTGGTGACCTTGCCTTGCCTAAGTGAACTGAAGTTTGATGGTGATGATGAGCAGATAACGACACCTCAAGAATCCAATTTCAATCCGCAAAATCTAGCGAGCATCGTATTCACTTCAGGTTCTACCGGAAACCCAAAAGCGGTCGTTCATACACTTGAGCAGCACCTATGCTCTGCGTCAGGGCTGCTTGAGGTGTTTCGTTATCAACAAGGTGACACGTGGTTACTGAGTTTACCTATGTACCATGTGTCGGGGCTGGCGATAGTTCATCGTTGGTTGGCGGCTGGTGGTTGCATCAAAATAGGCACAGGTCAGCTTGAAACCGATATAGAAGAATGCAGTCATGCTTCATTGGTCGCTACTCAACTACATCGTTTGTTAAAGAGTAAGCAAGCACTTACTTTAACGCATGTACTTTTGGGTGGTAGTCATATACCAGAAGCACTTGGGCTCGAAGCTCAACAAATGGGCATCGAAACATGGCTTGGATACGGCATGACTGAAGCGGCTTCAACCGTGACTGCGAAGCCCGTTGATGCCGGCAGCACCGCCGGTTTTGTCCTTAACCATCGCCAGCTAAAAATTGAAGAACAACGTATCTTTATTGGTGGGGAGACGCTCGCGTCCGGGTATTACTATCAAGGTAACTTAACGCCATTAGTTGATAAGAGCGGTTGGTTTGATAGCAAAGATCTTGGTGAGTGGCTTGGCGAACAAGTGTCGATTATTGGCCGTGCCGACAACCAGTTTATTTCTGGTGGTGAGAACATTCATTGCGAAGAAATTGAGCGAGTACTCAATCAATTGTCTGAGGTTAATCAGGCTTTTATTGTTCCCATTGAAGATGATGAGTTCGGATTTCGACCTGCAGCGATTGTCGATTGTGCTGAGTTGCCAACCAAAGAGTGGTTTATCGAGCAGTTAACTGGTCGTCTTGAACGGTTCAAATTTCCTATTGAGTATTATCGAATGCCTCAGCAGGAACAACATGGTATTAAGGTTTCGCGCGCTGGATTGGCGCAGTGGTTACAGCAGACCCGTTCTAAATAGAGCGAAGAGCAATAAAATGAAGCGCAATACACGGTGACTAGTCGTAATTGCGCTTCAGGGGGTTGTGACGGTGGTGAAGCCGTCACAAATTCTAATTATTTATCGTGTCATTCAAGATTTGGCGTTAAGCGAGTGCCTTCTTCATTTGTTCAGCGACTTTATCTACCTTACCTAGACCAATGATAACTTGTAGACCACCTTTCCCAACCGGTACCACACCTGCCGCACCGAGTTTCTTCAGTTTCTCGCTGTCTGCTGCACCTGAGTCTTTCACAGTTAAGCGTAGACGAGTAATACAGTTATCGACTTCTAGAATGTTGTCTGCACCGCCAACCGCTTCAATGTAGCTGTTGGTTAGGTTAGCCAATGCTTCTGGCGTTTCAGTTTCTTTTTCTGCTTCCATCTCTTCACCACGACCTGGAGTACGTAGGTTGAACTTGATGATAGCGAAGCGGAAAATACCGTAGTAAAGCGCGAAGAACACCACACCTTGAACCAGTAGCATGTACCAGTTAACCGCGAGTGGGTTTTGGCTTGATAGTACTAGGTCAACGAAACCAGCAGAGAAGCCGAAGCCTGCCATCCATTCCATGCTTGCTGCAATGTAAAGCGATAGGCCTGTTAATACTGCGTGCAGTAGGAACAACACGGGTGCTAGGAACATGAAGCTGAATTCTAGTGGCTCTGTGATACCCGTGAAGAATGAAGCCATAGCTGCCGCAAGCATGATTGCGAATACTTGGTTTTTGTTTTTCGCATCAGAACAGTGATACATCGCCAATGCTGCTGCTGGTAGGCCAAACATCATGATAGGGAAGAAGCCCGCTTGGTACATGCCAGTTTTACCTGGAATACCCGTACCGTTAGCGATAGATTGCGCGCCGCCTAAGAAGTTTGGAATGTCGTTAATACCAACAACGTCGAACCAGAACACAGGGTAAAGAGCGTGGTGCATACCTACTGATAGGAACAAACGGTTGAAGAAACCAAACAGACCAGCACCCACCGCACCCATGCTTTCTAGTTTAATACCCAGAACGATCAGAGCGTCGTAAACAGCTGGCCAGATGTAAAGTAGAGCAAAAGAGAGAGCCATACCTGCGATTGAGGTCAGGATAGGAACCAAACGCTTACCGCTGAAGAACGCTAGAGCTTGAGGAAGTTCAACCGTTGAGTAGCGGTTGTAGATCTCAGCAGAGATGATACCCACAATGATACCTACGAATTGGTTGCTGATTTTGCCAAATGCCGCAGGCACTTCACTGAGTTCAACATCCATTAACTGAGCAACAGAGCCCGGAGCAAGTAGCGTGGTGACGACGAGGAACATCACAAAGCCAGACAGTGCCGCAGAACCATTCTTATCACGGCTCAAACCAAATGCGACACCCACCGCGAATAGAACCGCCATGTTGTCGATGATCGCGCCACCAGATTTGATCAAGAATGCGGCTAAGATACTTTCAGAACCCCAACCAACAGGATCCAACCAATAGCCGATCCCCATAAGGATTGCTGCAGCTGGCAGTGTGGCTACGGGAACCATCAATGCCTTACCTACTTTTTGCATATACCCGAGTATATTCATATGTGCCCCTAAGTTTGTAATTAATTTTTTTAATGTTTCTGCTCGTCAACGTATGGAGTCAAATATTGATCGAGGCAGGATTTTAAGTAACTGCGGTTATTAAAAACTTATTTCTTAATGCAAACAAACGAAACGGGTAGTAGTATGAATTAAAATTTTTAATGCATGAGTTCGTATGGCTAACCATCAATCTTTACTTAGAAATCTTCATACTTTTAATGTTGCTGCAGAGAAAATGAGCTTTACGCTAGCGGCTAGAAAGTTGCATTTGACTCAGGGAGCCGTTAGCCATCGAATCAAAGTGTTAGAAGGTGAACTCGGATTTAACTTGTTTGTGCGAGGGACTCGTAAACTGGAACTAACGGAAGAAGGCCAGCGCTTTCAACGAACGTTATCCAAGTCGTTAAGCTCTATTTTTGGTGAGATCGAAGACATTAGCAACACAGACTTGTATGGACAGATCAATATCGGTACCAGTCCTGCATTTGCCAACAGTTGGTTACTGCCGAGGTTGGCTGATTTTAAACAGCGATACCCAAAGTTTAATCTCAATATTTTCTCGCAAGAAGAGCAGGATTTTCATCAAAATCATCTCGATGTCGCTATTTACTATGGTGCTGAAAATCTCAAAGACATGCATCGACAGCGCCTGTTTGGTGAAAAGTATATTCCGGTATGTACACCGAGTTACGCGGCTGAACACGACATCTTTGATGATGGCTTAGAATCGCTGCACCGGATTAATTTCATTCATGCACTAGGGTCAGATGTATGGCAGCGTTGGATTAAACACCACGGCTTAGATGTGAACTTGTTTGAGCAATTTTACTGTGTGAGCCACCGGGATATGGGCGTAAGAAGTGCCCTCAGCAATATCGGTGTCGCGATGGGGCGCTATCATTTTGTTAAGCAGTATGTTCAGACTGGTGAGCTGATAACACCTTATCCGAGCATGGATACAGACCAAGGGTATGACTTAATCTGCCCGCTAGGCACGGAAAAACGTCCTAAGGTAAGAACCTTTATTAAGTGGTTAGAAGGGCAGTTGCGCTAGGTTAGTTAATTTAGCAATTAGATAGTTCAAAACAGAATTTATTATCTTTATAACCATCCATCATAATAAGCCATATAAATAACGGATTATAGAATAAGGTCTTATTATGAAAATTGCCCTCACCATTGCGGTTTTACTGCAGATAGGCCAAGCAATCATCTCGTCAGGGTTGACTCGTTCGTTGGCTGAGCTCACCGCATTTGTGTTGGTTGTGGTACTTGTTTTAATGAAAAGAGAGAGCAAGAAGAGTGATAAGCCCCTGTTTGATTCGTGATTGTTACAACAAAGAATACCCTTACCACAAACGATAAAGGCAAAGCCCATTGGAGCTTTGCCTTTTTGTTTGTGCGCCGA